>JAWKQN010000010.1 GCA_041390125.1 Gemmatimonadota bacterium
AGGAGCGGCTGCGCGCGCGTCACGGGCTGGACGAGCGCGCCGCGGGCAACCTCCTGGCGCTGCTCTCCGATCAGGTCGAGTCGGGCGGACAGGCTCCTGCAGCAGACCGGATCGTGATCGAGCAGTTCGTCGACGAGGTAGGCGACTGGACCGTGGCGGTGCTGTCGCCGTTCGGGACCCGTGTGCACGCCCCCTGGGCCATGGCCACCGCGACCCGGCTGCGCCGCGCCTACGAGGTGGACGTAGACACGCTCTGGACGGACGACGGCATCGTGTTCCGTCTGCCGGACTCCGACGAGCCTCCTCCGGCCGAGCTGTTCCTGCCCGCCTCCGACGAGGTCCGCGATCTGGTCGTGGACCAGTTGGGCGGCACGGCCCTCTTCGCGTCGCGGTTCCGCGAGAACGCCGCGCGTGCGCTGCTGCTGCCGCGGCAGCGTCCGGGCCGTCGCACGCCGCTGTGGGTGCAGCGTCGGCGCTCGGCGGACCTGCTGGAAGCCGCCGCGCGCTTTGCGGACTTCCCGATCGTGCTGGAGACCTACCGCGACTGCCTGAACGACGTCTTCGACATGCCGGGGCTGCTGGAGCTGCTCTCCGGCATCGAGGACGGACGCATCGCCGTCTCCACGGTCCGGACGCGCAAGGCCTCGCCCTTCGCGGCGTCCCTGCTGTTCGGCTACGTCGCCAACTTCCTCTACGAGGGGGACGTCCCGCTCGCCGAACGGCGCGCGCAGGCGCTCATGCTGGACCACGAAGCCCTGCAGCAGATCCTCGGCGAGCCCGAGCTGCGCGAGCTCCTGGATCCGGACGCGATCACGGCCGCAGCGCGCCGGGCGGCCCGTCTCGACGGGACCCGCCCGCTGCGGGACCACGACGACGTGCACGACGCGCTCCTGGGTCTGGGCGACCTCACGCTGGACGAGATCGAGGCGCGGGCCGTGGAGCCCGAGCGCATGACGGCGACGCTCGGGGAGCTGGCCCTGGCCCGCCGGGTCGTGACGCTGCGCATCGCGGACGAGGAGCGCTTCGTGGCCGCCGAGGACGTCGGGCGCTTCCGCGACGCGTTGGGGGTGCCTCCGCCTCCCGGGCTGCCGTACGCCTTCCTGGAACCCGTCGCCGATCCCCTGGGCGATCTGCTGCGCCGCTACGCGCGCACGCACGGCCCGTTCACGACCGCCGACGCCGCGAGTCGGTTCGGGCTCGGTGTGGCACCGGTGGAACGGGCGCTCGAGGAGCTGGCCTCCCGCGGAGCCCTCGCGTTCGGGCACTTCCTGCCGGGCGGGAAAGGGCGGGAATGGTGCGATCCGGGAGTGCTGCGCGACATCAAGCGGCGGTCCCTGGCCCGGCTGCGCGCGCAGGTCGAACCGGTGGAGCCCGCGGTGCTCGCGCGCTTCCTGCACGACTGGCACGGGCTGACCCACCCGACCCGGGGCGTCGACGCCGTCTACGAAGCCGTGCAACGCCTGCAGGGGGCCGCGGTCCCGGCCTCGGACCTCGAGCGCGGTCTGCTTCCCGCCCGGGTCCGCGACTACGACCCGCGCGATCTGGACGAGCTGTTCACGTCGGGCGAGGTGGTGTGGCAGGGCGTGGAGCCGATCGGAGAGCACGACGGTCGCATCGCGCTTTTCCTGCGCGCGGAGGCGCCCCTCCTGGCCGCCGTGCCCACGCGCCTGGGAGGCGAGGTCGAGGAACGGATCCGCGCGGCGCTGATCCAACGGGGCGCGCTGTTCTTCCCCGAGCTGCATGCCCTGTGCGGCGGATTCAAGCCCGAGGTCATCGCTGCCCTCTGGCGGATGGTCTGGGCCGGTGAGGTGACCAACGACACGCTGGCTCCGTTGCGCTCGCTGCGCCGGGCGCGCGCTGCCGCTCGACGCGGGCGCCGCACGCGGGGCGGGAGCGCCCTCCCGCCGGGCACCCTCGGGCGCTGGTCCCTCTTTCCGCAGCCCGACCCCTGGCCCACCGAGACCGAGCGCGCCGCCGCCCTGGTGGAGCAACTCCTGGAACGGCACGCGCTCGTGACCCGCGAGGTGGCGCGCGCCGAAAGCGTGCGCGGCGGCTTCTCGGGCGTCTATCCCGTGCTGCGGAGCATGGAGGAGGTCGGCCGCCTCCGTCGCGGATACTTCGTCGAGGGCCTGGGCGGCGCCCAGTTCGCGCGCGCCGGGGTCGAGGACCGTTTGCGGCGTTCCCGGGACGAAGAGGGAGCCGAGGCGCGGGTCGACGTGGTGTGGGCCACCGACCCCGCCAATCCCTACGGTGCGCAGCTCCCCTGGCCGGAGCGGCCCGGGGCACGACCGGCCCGCGCCGCCGGCGCCCAGGTGATCCTGATCGGCGGCCGGGCCGCCGCGTGGATCTCGCCCGCGGCCAAACGTGTGTTGACGTTCCTCGATGCCGACGCGCCTCCCGACGAGTGGCGGCTTCTGGCGGAGGCGCTTTCCGACCTGCCCGACCGGCGGGGTCGTGGCGCTCTGCTGCTGACCAGTGTGGACGGCGAGACGCCGGACGCTTCCCCGCTCGCGGATCCCCTGCGGACCGCCGGCTTCACGCCCACGACACGTGGGTGGCTGAAGCGACGCGGATAGCGGTGCCCGAAGGCGACACCATCCATCGGGCCGCGCGGACGCTGTCGCGCGCGCTCGTGGGGCAGCGCGTCGTCGCGGCACGGAGCGGCGTGCCGGGCCTCGGCTCGCGCGTCTCGGCGCTGAGCGGGTGCACCGTGGCCGCGGTCGAGGCACGCGGGAAGCACCTGCTCATCCACCTGGACGACGGGCAGACGTTGCGCACGCACATGCGCATGACGGGTTCCTGGCACCTCTACCGACCCGGAGAGCGGTGGCGCAAACCCGCCGCTCGCGCGCGGGTGGTCCTGGAGACGGACGCGTGGACCGCCGTGTGCTTCAACGCGCCCGACATCGAGCTCGAGCGGAGTGGTCGTCTGGATGCGGAGCTCGATGCCCGCCTCGGGCCCGACCTGCTCGCAGAGGAGTTCGACGCGGACGGGGTCGCGGCACGCTGGGCATCGGAGCCGTCGCTACCGATCGGCGTCGCGGTCATGCGCCAACGCCTCGCGGCGGGGATCGGCAACGTCTACAAGTCCGAGCTCCTCTTCCTGCTGGGGATCGATCCCTTCGTGCAGACCGGGGGCCTGCCGCGCGCAACGCTGCGTCTGCTCGCGCGCGAGGCGCGCACGCTGCTGCTGGCCAACCTGGGCCCAGGCCCGCGCACCACGCGGCGCTCGCTCGATCCGGGAAGACTCTGGGTGTACGGACGGAGCGGGGAGCCGTGCCGCCGCTGCGGCACCCCGATCCGCATGCGACGGCAGGGGGAGGAGGCGCGCTCGACCTACTTCTGCCCGGTGTGCCAACCACCGGGAAGCCTCGGGAGCGAGGGCCCGCCCGACCTCTGAGCCGCTTCGCGACGTCCCTGCCTCGTTTCGAGGGCACTCGCGGCCGCCGGCGCGCTGCACGGGACCGTGTGGGCCGCTCCCGGGACGGGAGGGCAAGACACACGGTGGCAACGGCTTGTGCACGCTGGATGGGAGCGGGGACCCTCCCGTCGGCATCCGCCTTGCGACCGTTCGGCTCCCCCGCGCGGCAGGGCGCCGCCGCCGCGGCGCACCACGACGACGGGCGCCCTTTGCATCCCGGAGGTGACCCATGAGCCTGCACTCGGCGGACTCGCCCCTCCTCCGCTCCGAATCTCCGACCGTGGACCCGCTTTCGCTCCAGACCGCCACGGATCCGCTCCCCGACACCGACGGTGTGCTGCAGCGGCACGCTCCGCGCCGTGTCCGCCTCGTGCTCATCGAAGATGATGCAGACCTCTCCTTCGTGTTCCAGGCGATCCTGGAGCAGGAGGGCTTCGAGGTGATGACGGCCGCCAGTGGCGAGACCGGGGTCGCAGCCACGATCCGCACCTTGCCCGCAGCCGTGCTCACGGATCTGGGCCTCCCGCGCATGGATGGCATCGCGGTGGCCCGACACCTGGACGGCGTACAGGAGACCCGCCACATCCCCCGCATCGCGCTCACGGGACGGGTGCAGGACCGGATCGGTGAGACGGCCGAGCTCTTCCGCTCCGTCCTGCTGAAGCCCGTCTCCCGCGAGGAGCTGCTGACCGCCGTCCGGAGCGCCACGGACGCCTGATGTGCGGGGACGGACCTGGCGCCTCTTGCGCGGCGGCGGGTACCCTGCGACCGTGGCGTCCGGGTGGCCGGAGTCTCCGGCCGTGTCAGGGTCACTGCACCCCTGGTGGTTCGGATGCAGAATCGGTACGAACGGCCTGTCCTACAGGCCTTCGGGTCCCTCCGGGAGCTCACGATGGTGGGCTGGACCGGTGCCAACGATGGGTGCTCCATCGTCGGCCCGGGCGTGGTCGGCAACGGCAACAATTACCAGCAGGTCTGCGGTAATTCTCGCTCGTAGGTCCGTCCGGATGCTGGACAACGGACCGGGCGGTCTCTTCGGAGGCCGCCCGGTTTCGCGTCGCGACGGGATGGGACCCGTGGGCGCGTCCCGGCCCTACACCTCCACCGCTCCCGGCCGCCCGTCCTCCACGACGAAGCTCGCCCGCGTGTGCGCGGGCGAGCCGGGCCGCGAGACGTACTCCAGCACCTTGTAGTCGGCCCGCCATTCGGTCGGAGAGACCGTGCAGGACACCCAGCCGCGTTGGCCGTTGAACAGCTTCACGTGCGGATTGAGCGCCAGCATGTCCGCCGTGGAGTCGTAGCGGTCCTGCCCGTCTCCACCCGAGCTGATGGACGTCCCGACGAACTCGGTCGCGACGGTCGGCGCGCGCGCGCTCTCGTAGTCCACCTTGACGTCCGCGACCCAGTGCGTGTGGATGTCGCCGGTCAGGACCACCGGGTTGGCCGGCTTGGCCTCCGCCAGGAAGCCCGTCAGCCGCTGACGGGGGGCCACGTACCCCGCCCACTGGTCCAGCGGGTAGGTGAGCTCGCCGTCCAGCCGGCTGCGCACCTCGGCCAGCATCACCTGGTTGGCGAGCACGTTCCAGCGCGCCTCCGAGCGCGCCATCCCCTCCAGAAGCCAGCGCTCCTGGTCGGCACCCATCATGGTGGCGTCTTCCAGGTAGGCCTCCGCACAGCGGGGACGGCGTCGGTCTCCGCACGGCTGGTCGGTGCGGTACTGCCGGGTGTCGAGCACGTTCAGCTCGATCAGGCCACCGAGCTGGAGGCGCCGATAGAGCAGCAGGTCCGGTCCCCGGGGCATCTGGGCCCGGCGGAGCGGCATGTGCTCGTAGTAGGCCTGATAGGCGGCAGCCCGCCGCAGCAGGAATTCGTCCCGGGGCGCGTTCCGCTCGGAGACCGCCCCGGCGTAGTTGTTGTCCACCTCGTGGTCGTCCCACGTAGCTACGAACGGCACGTGCGCATGGGCCGCGCGCAGGTGCTCGTCGCTCTTGTACTGGGCCAGGCGGCGTCGGTAGTCGTCCAGCGTGACGATCTCCGGCCCGTTGTGGCCCCTGACCCGCTCGTCCGTGCCGTCCTCGTAGATGTAGTCGCCCAGATGGACGATGAGGTCGATGTCCTCCTGCGCGAGGTGCTCGTAGGCGGTGTAGAGCCCCTGCTCCCAGTGCTGGCAGGAGACGAAGGAGAAGCGGTAGCGCTCCGGCAACGCGCCCGGCGCCGGAGCGGTGACGGCCCGCCCGACCGGGCTCTCCGCGTCCCGCGTCGAGAAGCGGTACCAGTACTCGCGCCCGGGCTCCAGGCCAGCCACCTCCAGGTGGACGGCGTGCGCCAGCTCGGGGATGGCGGTGACGGTGCCGTGCTGCAGGATGCGCCCGAACGACGGATCGGTGGCCAGCTCCCACCCCACGGACAGAGGGCCCTCCAGCAGGCGCTCGCCCTGAAGCGGGTCGGCGACGAGCCGCGTCCAGAGCACCACGCCGTCCGGGGTGGGATCGCCCGAGGCCACCCCGAGGCCGAATGGATCCAGTCCCAGGCGCACCGGGCGCTCCCGGCCGCACCCGGGCAGCGACCCCAGGGCCAGCAGGCCGGCGAAGTCCCTCATCCGGGCCAGGAACGCGCGCCGCGTGTCCCCGACATGACCCTTCCGACCCGTCGGGACCGGCAGTCCCTCCATCTGCACGAACGCCTCCGCGTGGGGGTGCGAGCCGTGGTCGCGACCGACCTGCGTCGGTACCTTTGCCCCGTTCGGGGGGCGTCCCCCAATGTGCCCAGCCGGAGGCCGGTCATGCCAGGATCGTATCCCAGTCGTTTCGGGGCCGTGACCGCGCGCGGTCGGAAGGGACCGCGAGATTCCAGGCGGGGGTACGGACCGCTCGGGCGCCCGGACCCCACCGGCTGAGGTCCGGCCCCGCATGTCCCGGGTCGCACGTTGCACCCTCCAGGTGCTCGCCCTGATCGTGCCCTCCGGGCTCGCCGCGCAGGACCGAACGGACGAACCGACCCGGGTGGAGGGATCCCTGGAAGCCTCGCTGGCTGCATCCACGCTCGCCGGCACCGCGAGCCCCCTGTGGGGCTTGGGCGTCGGGATCTGGATGGGCGACCGTCTGTTCCTCGGGGGCCGCGGCGCCGGCCTCCCCACGGCCCTCGAGCTCGACCGGCCCGGGCGGGACCCCGAGCGACTCGACTTCGGGTACGGCGGGCTGCAGGTCCGGGTGCGGACCTGGACCACACCGACGCTCGACATCGACGTGGGTCTGCTCGTCGGCGCCGGCCGCGCCCGGTTGCGCGACGCCCTCGTCGGGATCGAACAGGGCGCGGACAACCTGGTGGTCTCGGAGCCCGCCCTGCGCCTCCGACGCTCGCTGTGGGAGGATCGCCTCCACGGCGGCGTCGCGCTGGCCTACCGCATGGTGTGGGGCGTGGAGGACCTGGCCGGGCTGTCCGCGGACGACCTGCACGGGCCGTCGCTCTCGGTGTCCCTCTCCGTGGAGCGGCGTTGATGGAGACGAGCCCGGACATCGGGACCGGCACCGCCGCGCTGCTGGAGGAAAGTCCCTTCCCTGTGCGCGTGGCCTGTGTGGACACGGGGTCCAACGCCATCCGCTTCCTGGCTGCCGATTTCTTCAGCCCCACCCGCTGGCATCCCGTACACTACGAGCGCGTCCCCATCCGCCTGGGTCATCAGGTCTTCCTGAACGGCAAGCTGGCGTCTTCCCAGATGGATGCGTGCGTCGAGGCCTTCGCGGGGTTCCGCGAGCACCTGGACCGCCTGGAGATCCAGCACTTCCGCGCCGTCGCCACCAGCGCCGTGCGCGAGGCCCAGAACGGCGAGGCGCTCATCGAGCGCATCCGCCAGCAGACGGGGATCGAGCTGGAGGCCATCAGCGGCTCCGAGGAGGCGCGGCTGGTGCACCTGGCCGTGACCAGTCGGATCGACATGAGCCAGAGCAAGTGGTTGCTCGTGGACGTGGGCGGCGGATCGGTGGAGGTGTCGCTGGCCGACGACGTCGGCATGTTGTGGTCGCAGTCGCACACGATGGGCTCCGTGCGGCTGCTGGAGGAGCTGTCCGGAGCGGGGGACGATCCCGGTCGCTTCCGCCGGCTCCTCGGCGAGTACGTCTCCGTGCTCCGACTGCCGTCCGCGGCCGCCTACTGGCAGCCGGCCGGACTGATCGCCACCGGCGGCAACATCGAAGCGCTCGCGGACTTCGTGTACGCGGCTCCGGACGACCGGGGTGTGGCGCAGCTGACGGTGGACGACCTGACGTCGGCCATCGAGCTCCTGGCCCGGCTCTCCTTCCACGACAAGAAGGAGCAGTTCGGCATGCGCGAGGACCGGGCAGACGTCATCCTGCCCGCTGCCATGGTCTACGCCCGCGTCGCCGAGCTCGCGCAGGTGGAGGAGATCCAGGTGCCGTTCGTCGGTGTGAAGGAAGGCATCCTGCTCGACCTCGTCGACCAGATCCTCTCCAGCCGCCAGCACGAGGAGCGTCAGCTCGCGCAGGTCACCACGGCCGCCGTGGCACTCGGGCGCCGCTTCCTGTTCGACGAGGCCCACGGCACCACGGTGGCCCGGCACGCCGACGCCCTGTTCGTCCAGCTCGAGGCCCTGCACGGGCTGGATGCCCGCGACCGTCTCGTCCTCAGGGCCGCGTCCATCCTGCACGACATCGGGCTGTTCATCTCCTACAAGCGCCACCACCACCATTCCCTGTACATCCTCACGGGCTCGGAGCTGCCCGGCTTCTCACCCGAGGAGATGAAGGTGGTGGCCAACGTGGCGCGGTATCACCGGAAGTCCGGCCCGGCGCCCCATCACGAGCACTACATGGAGCTTCCCCACGAGGACCGCATGCGGGTCACCGCGCTGGGGTCGCTGCTACGGCTGGCGGACGCCCTCGACCGCCAACACTCCGGGATGGTGGAGGAGGTGCGGGCGCGGGTGGACGGCATGGTGCTCAAGCTCGAGCTCGAAGGCCGCGGGGACCTGCTGCTCGAGCGCTGGGCGCTGGCCAAGAAGAAGAATCTCTTCGAGGAGACCTTCGGCCTGAAGGTGAAGGTCCGGGCGCGGTAGTCGGGCTCCCTCTAGACCTGGCCGGACACCACGCGATCGGCCAGCGTGCTCACCTCGCGCACCACCACCGACAGCGGCGCCAACCCCTGCGCGCTCTCGCTCTGGATCTCCTCCACCAGCTTCGCGATGCGCACGGCGCCCCGGCGCTCGGCCCGCTGCAGCTCGGCCAGCGCGGCGTCCACGCTGCTCGCGTGCGCGCGCTCCATCAGGTGGGCCACCACGTGGCGGTGCGCCCGGCCCAGGTCTCCGCTGAGGGCCTGCGCCGCCCGCTGCTCCCAATGACCCGTCCCCGCGGCCCGGAAGATCTCCTGACGCAGCCAGGGCAGGCGCATCAGCTCCGACGCCCCGTAGAACGCGCGCGCCGCGTCGATGGGCTCGGCCTCGGTGCCGCGCGCGATGCCGAGGATCTCCAGGAGGTGGTCCAGGAACCGGAGCGTGATGGCGTCGCGCGCGAACGCCGGGTCGGCGCCTTGCGCCACCGCCTCGGCGACGCGCTGCTCGTAGACGACCTTGTCCAGCCCGCGCACGACGTCGGGGAACGCCTTGCGTAGCGCATGCAGCGGCTGGGCGTTGCGCTCGGCGATGGTGGCCACCGCCTCGTCCGGGCTCGCGTTCTGCAGCACCCACCGCGTGGTGCGCTCGAAGACGCGCGCCAGCCGAAGGCGCCAGGCGTATGCGGCCGCGGCGCTCAGGTCGGCCCGACCGTCCAGGGCCTGGAAGATCAGGTGGTGGTCGGCCAGACGGGCCGTGATCAGCCAGGCCCGCAGGACCTCGGCGGCGCTGCGGCCGGTCTCCGACACCATGCGGTACACGAACGTGGCCCCCATGAGGTCCACCAGGTCGTTCGTGAGCTGTCCCGCGATGATCTCGCGCCGCAGGCGGTGGTCGTGCAGGATCTCCGGGCCGGCCTGCTGGACCGCCCGCGGCGGGAAGTAGCGCACCAGGTAGGCCGCCGTGGCCGGATCGTCCGGCAGACCGCTGTCGAGCGCCGCGCGCGTCGCGTAGATCTTCGCGTAGGACAGCAGGACGGCCAGCTCGGGGCGGGTCAGGAACTGACCGCGCTCCCGACGCTCGGACAGCTCCTCCCAGCTCGGCAGGGTCTCCGCGGAACGATCGAGGAATCCCTCGCGCTCGAGGCCGGAGATCAAGGTACGGAAGTCGTCCAGCTGCTCGGGACAGCGCAGCTCGTCCAACGACACCGCGAGGCTCTGCGACGAGTTGTCCTGCAGCACCGCGTCGGCCACCTGGTCGGTGAGCTCCTCGAGCAGCGCGTTGCGCTGCTCCAGGGACAGCGCACCGCTGGCCACCACCGCGTTGAGCAGGATCTTGAGGTTGACCTCGTGGTCGGACAGGTCCACGCCGCCCGAGTTGTCCAGGGCGTCGGTGTTCAGCCGTCCGCCCCGTAGCGCGTACTCGATCCGGGCGCGCTGGGTCAGGCCCAGGTTGCCCCCCTCGCCCACGACCTCCACCCGCAGCTCGGGCGCGTCGATCCGCACCGCATCGTTCGGCGGATCGCCCGCATGCGCATGGCTCTCGGTCGAGGCCTTCACGTACGTCCCGATGCCGCCGTTCCACAGAAGCTCGACCGGCGCCTTCAGGATCGCGCGCACCAGCGCCTCGCCGTCGGCCACCACGTCGTCCGGGGCGAGCCCGAGCGCGGTACGCGCCTCCGCGGTCAGCTCCACTTCCTTGGCGCCGCGCGGGATGAGCATGGCGCCGGTGCTCATGACGGTCTTGTCGTAGTCGGCCCAGCTCGAGCGTCCGAGCTGGAACACCCGCTCGCGCTCGCGGAACGAACGCTCCGGGTCCGGATCGGGGTCGATGAAGATGTGCCGATGATCGAATGCGGCCAGCAGCCGGATCTGACGGGACAGCAACATGCCGTTGCCGAACACGTCCCCGCTCATGTCGCCGATCCCGACGACCGTGAACGGCTGGGTCTGGATGTCCTTCCCCTTCTCGTGGAAGTGACGCTTCACGCACTCCCAGGCACCGCGGGCCGTGATGCCGACCGCCTTGTGGTCGTACCCGTTGGAGCCGCCGGACGCGAAGGCGTCCCCCAGCCAGAAGCCGTAGTCGGCGGCGATGGCGTTGGCCACGTCCGAGAAGGTGGCCGTGCCCTTGTCCGCCGCCACCACCAGGTAGGGATCGGGCTCGTCGTGGGCGAAGACCGCGGGCGGGGGCACGGGCTGACCGTCCACCAGGTTGTCGGTGAGGTCGAGCAGGCCCCGGATCAGGGTGCGGTACTGCTCCTTGGCCTCCTCCGCCTGGGCCTCGCGGTCCGGCAGGCGTCGCAAGGTCACGAAGCCGCCTTTGGATCCCGCCGGCACGATCACCGCGTTCTTGACCATCTGGGTCTTCACCAGACCCAGGATCTCGGTACGGAAATCGTCGGGGCGATCGCTCCAGCGGATGCCGCCGCGCGCCACCTTGGCTCCGCGCAGGTGCACACCCTCCATGCGCGGCGAGCGCACCCACACCTCGTACAGCAGGCGATGCCGGGCCAGGTCGGGCATGCGCGTGCAATCGAACTTCAGCGAGATGTACGGCACTCCGCCCGAGCGACCCGTGGCCGCCTGACCGCCGTGCCGGTAGTAGTTGGTCCGCACGGTCGCGCGGAGCAGCGTCCAGGCGTTCCGGAGGACACGGTCCTCGGCCAGCAGATCCACGCTCCGCAAGCCGGTGCGGAACCGGCTCTCGATCGCGGCGATCTCCGTCTGGCGCGATTCCAGGTCGGGTGCGCCCTCGGGGTCGAACGCGGTACGGAACGCCTCGAACAGCAGCGCCGCCAGCTCGGGGTAGCGCTCGAGCGTCGCCGGCAGGATCTGGCGCGAGGGCACGGCACCCAGTTGGAACGCATAGGTGGCGTAGGCGCGCAGCACCTCCACCTCACGCCACGTCAGGCGCGCCTTGAGCACCAGCGCGTTGAGGCTGTCGTTGGAGGCGTCGCCCGCCCGCACCGCCAGCAGGAGGTCGGAGAGCAGCGTCCCCACGTCGGTGACCGGGATGGGCTCTCCGTCCGCGCCCTGGATCTGGAACGCGTAGATCACCGTCTTGGTGCCGCCCAGATCGGTCACGTCGAACGGCGTCACGCCCAGCACACGGATGCGCGCATTGTCCAGGAT
Organism: Gemmatimonadota bacterium; assembly: GCA_041390125.1. Classification (NCBI taxonomy): domain Bacteria; kingdom Pseudomonadati; phylum Gemmatimonadota; species Gemmatimonadota bacterium. The sequence continues at coordinate 11,618 of JAWKQN010000010.1, forward strand.
CGGCATGAAGTCCGACAGGACCAGACGGCTTCCGCGCAGATAGAGATTGAGCGACGTCCAGCGCTCCCCCTCGGCCTCGGTGTCCGGGTTCCACAACAGGATCGATTCGCTGCGCTCGTCGGCGCGCATCGCTTCGACCTCGAGGATCTCCCGCACCGCGGTCTCGGCGTCGGTCGCGACCCGATACTCACGGCTGAACGCGTCCCCGTACCACTGCGCCAGTCGCCGGGCCTCGTCCGGTGGACGCACGCGCGCCAGTCCCTCCGCCACCCGGTCCGCCCAGCTGACGATCAGTGCCAGGATGGAGGTCTCCAGCGCGTCGCGATCGACGGACTGGAACCGCTCCGCCGGACCGGCCAGCGAGAAGTGCAGCCGCGCCTGGTCGCCGGACCCCAGCGCCAGATGGTAGTTCAGGACCTCGGCAGCGAAGCGCTCCACCAGGAGCGCCTCCACGCTCTTGCGCACATCCGCCGAGAAGCGCTCCCGCGGGAGGATCACCGTCACCACTCCGCCCCGGCCCAGGCGATCCTCGCGCGTGGTCACCCGCACCTCGTGGGTGTGGTAGGCCTTGAGGATGGTCTGGATCTCGGAGCCCACCACCGATGCCGGAGAGAGGAACAGGTCCTCCTTGGGCATCGAGTTGAAGATCGTGATGATCTCCTTGTAGTCGTGGGAGCCCTTGCTCACACCGGAGGACGTGAGGATCTCCTGCAGCTTGGTGCGCAGGATCGGGATCCGGGCCGCGTCCTCACCGAAGGCCTTGGACGTGAACAGGCCCAGGAACCGATCCTCGCCGACGATCCGGCCTCGTTCGTCCAGCCGCTTGACGCCGATGTAGTCCATCCGCGCGCGGCGGTGCACCGTCGACTCGGCGTTGGTCTTGCTGATGATCAGCGTGGGGCCACTGTCCACGAACGCGCGCATGGCTTGCGGCAGGTCGCCGACGGACACCGGCTCCGAGAACGTGGAGCGCGATTCGTCGCGCAGGATGCCCAATCCGGACCCGTCCTCCACCTGCACCGTCTTCGTGGGCGAGCTCGGATCGCCGTGGATGGCGTACGCGCGGTAGCCCAGGAACACGAAGCCGCCGTCGCGCAGCCAGCGCAGGAACTCCTCGATCTCCTCGAGCTCGGACGCGAGCGCCGGCTGCTCCTCCGCGGACGCATCCAGTCGTTCCACCACCCGGTTCACGGCGCCGACCATGTCGTCGAAGTCGTCCGTGGCCGCCACGACGTCCGACAGGCGACGGTGGATCTCGCGCTCCAGGAACGCGAGCGTGTCCGGGTCCGTGACGCGGGCCACCTCGCAGTGGATGATCGATTCCAGCTCCCGATCGTCCGCGGGACGCACGTCGTACACACGTCCCTGGGGCGTGCGGCTCACGTGTACGAGCGGGTACACGTAGTTCTCGATCTCCATCCCCTGCGAATGCAGGAACTCGCGCAGGGTATCCACCACGAAGGGGCGTTCGGACACGTTGGTGCGGATCACCGTGACCGGAGCGTACCAACCCTCTTCGTTGTCCTGGTCGGGGTTGACCACCTGCACGTCCACCCGGTCGGGGCGGCTCTTCTGCAGGAAGCGCAACACGCCCAGCACCAGTTGCGCGAGGGCCTCGGGCGGCCGCTCGCGCACGAACTCCGGGCGCGCCTTCGCGAAGAGGCGCTCGGCCAGGCGGATGGCCAGGCCCGCCTCGTCGGCGGCCACGCGTTGCAGGAGGAGATCGCAGACGGCGCCCGCCTCGGGCGAGGAGGCCCGGATGGCGGTGAGTGTGGCCTCGGTGGCCTGGCTCATGAGCTTCGGGGAGGACCGTTTCGGGTGGGCAGCACGGAGACGCACAAAGCTATGTACGGGCCCACACCACGCAAATGGCGGCGATTCCGGCCGGAAGCGACGCGCGAGCGCCCCGCGCGCCCTTCATGGTGTCGCAGCGGCGCCGTACCTTATCGCATGCGCTTCCTGCACCTCGCCGACGTCCACCTGGACACGCCGTCGCCCGGCCGCACGGAGGTGGTGCGCACGCGTCTGCGCGCGGCCTCGCGGGACGCGCTGCACGCGGCGGTGGACGTGGCGCTGGCGGAGCACGTCCACGCGGTCGTCGTGGCGGGGGACCTCTTCGACGGGCAGCGCCTGTCCTTCGACTCCGAGCGCTTCCTGCTGGCGGAGCTGGCTCGTCTGGGGGAGGCGGGCATCCCGGTCGTCTACGCCACGGGCAACCACGACGCCCCCGAGCTCGGCTCGCGGGCCTTCGAGCTCCCCTGGCCCGACCACGTCACCGTGGTGGCGCGGGCCGAGCCCGTGCGTCGGGTGGTGCACGACCGGGACGGCACGCCGGTGGGCGCCATCACCGCCATCGGCCACGCGTCCGCCCGCGAGACCCGGGACCTGTCCGCGCTCCTGCCCGACGCCCCGGCCGACGGCATCCCGGAGGTCGCCGTCCTCCACACCCAGGTGCGGAGGGCCGAGTCGGCGGAGCGCCATCACGCGTATGCGCCGTCGACCCTGGAAGGCCTCCTCCGCCGCGGATACCACGCGTGGGCCCTGGGGCATGTCCACCGGCGGCAGATCCTCTCGGCGGCGCCGCTCGTGAGCTATTGCGGCAACCCGCAGGGCCGCACGTTCAACGAGACGGGACCCCGCGGGGTCCAGATCGTCGACCTGGCCGCGCCGGGAGCCCCGCGGGTCACCTTCCACGAGACGGCCCGCCTCCGCTTCGAGACGCTACCGGTGGACGGGCTGGAGGACTGCCGCTCCCTCGATGCCCTGTGCCGCGAGGTGGCGGCCCGCTGGGCCGACCGTGGGGCCGGGGCGCTTCCGGGCACCGAGTGGCTGCTGCGCGTCGAGCTGGGCGGTCCCTGCCCGCTCGCGGCGGAGCTGGCCGAGCCGGAGGACCTGCGGATCCTCGAAGACGAGCTGGCGGGTGCGCTGGGCGCGCTCGAGGTCGAGGTGCTCGCGGATACGCACCCCGTCCTGGACGTGCAGCACTTCCGGGACCGGGACGACGTGCTCGGCGAGGCCCTGCGGCTGGTCGCGGGCCTGGAGAGCGGCGCGGAGGACTGGAATCGGGTCGCGCCCGACGAGCTGGCCGGCGGCGAGACGACGGCCGGACCCGCGCGCGAGGCCTACCTGCGCTCGCTCCTGGCCGGGGCGCCGGTGGAGCTGCTGGCCCGGATGCACCTCCCGGAGCGGGAGCGGGAGCCGTGAGGATCGAACGGGTCACCATCGGCGCCTTCGGGCGCTTCGAGGCCTTCGATTCGGGGGCCGATGCGCTGGGCGCGCTGACGGTCGTGACCGGACCCAACGAGAGCGGGAAGAGCACGTTTTTCACGTTCCTCACCACGCTCCTGTACGGCTTCTCGCCGGTCGCCCTGGAGAAGCATCCGTACACGCCGTGGTCGGGCGCGTCCATGGAAGGGGAGGCCCGGCTGCGCCTGGACAACGGCACCTCCCTGGCCCTGCGCCGCAGGCTGCTGGGCAGCCCCTGGGGACGCCTGGAGGTCGAGGGGGCGGAGACCGACCTGCGCAATCGGCCGCTTCCGTTCGTCGAGCACGTGCCGCGCTCGGTCTTCACCCAGGTGTACGCGCTCACGCTCGCCGAGCTGGGGCACCTGGAGGGCGCCACCTGGTCCACCATCCAGGACCGCATGATCGCCTCGCTGCTGTCGGACGACGTGCGGCCCGCCCGTGAGGTGGCCGAGACGCTCGTGGGCGAGGCGGGGGCGCTCTGGCGCCCCAACCGGCGGGGTCATCAGAGCAGCCGTGCCCTCGCGGAGACCCTGCGCGACCTGCAGCAGCAGCGGCGTGAGGCCAGCGAGCGCGACGCGCGCCTGCGCGACCTGGACCGCCGGCTGGGCGAGCGCGGCGAGGCCCTCGCCGGGCTGCGGGCGGAGCGGGCCGACGCGCTGACGCGCCTCGAGCGGCTGGAGCGCCTGCTTCCGGACGCGCACCGTCTGGCGCGCCTGGACGAGCTGGCCGTCCGCCCCCGGACGTCCACGGCGGAGCTGCCCCTCGACCCCGCGGGGGAGTTGGCGCGGCTCCGCCGGGAGGCGGACGAGCAGGCGGAGGAGGAGGTCCAGGCGGGCGCCCGCGCCGAGCGGCTGGAGGCCCGGCGCGACGAGCTGCGCACCCGCGCCCGTCCCGTGATGGACGCCGAGGAGCGCCTGGACCGGCTGCGCGTGACGGCGCTGCCGGCTCTGGCTGCGGACGGCGAGCGGGCCACGGTCGAGCGCGAACGGGCCCGGCTGGAGTCCACGCCCGCCGACGCGCCCGCGCCCGCCGCCCTCTCCGACCCCGTCCGCCCCGCTCAGGCGGCCGCCGCCCTGGCGCTGGCGGGGCTGGTCTGCCTGGTCTGGGCGGGGCTGGGCGGCGGGCTCCCCGCGTACGGCGTCGCCTTCCTCCTGCTGGGTGGGGCGGCGACCCTGGCCCTGCGCGCCGTCGGGGCGGTCCGCACGGCGGCCGACGCCCGGCTGCAGCACACGCTGGCCCGGACCCGCGCCGAGGAGCACACGGCCGCCCTGGAGCGCCTGCGCGCCCGCGAGGGCGAGCTGCGCGCGCGGGTGGAGGAGGCGGAGGCGGACGCCCAGGCCCTCGCCGCCGACCTGGGGGTCTTCGAGGGCGCGGGGCTGGCCCGCACCCTGGAGGGTCTGGAGCAGCTCCGCAGCCGGGCCCGGGAGTGGAGCGCGGAGGCGCGCTCCCTGGACGAGGCCCTCGAGGCCCTGCGCACCGAGCGGACCCGTCTGCAGGAGCGCGCGCAGCGGAGCGCCGGGGCGGCGCGTGCGCTGCACGAGCGGTTGGCCCGCCTCGGGGACGGCGACCCCGACGCGGGCGTGCAGCGGTTCGTGCGCAGCCAGGCGCAGGACGCGGAGTCCCGCCGGCTGCTGGACGAGATCCGGGAGCGCCACGGCAGCGTCGAGCGCCTGCGGCACGCCATCGAGGAGCACGTGCGGGAGGTCGGTCCGGTCGAGGACGCCGCGCTCGCGCGCGCCCGGGCCGAGCAGCAGGAGCGGGCCGAGCGCATCGAGGACCTGCGGGGCGAGGTGGCCGGCCTGGAGAAGGACATCGCCCACCTGCGCACGGGCCCGTCGGTGGCGGACGTGGACGGGGAGATCGAGAGCGTGCGGGTCGAGCGGGCGCGCCAGGAGCGGGAGCGCGACCGCAAGATGCTGCTCGCGGGCATCCTGGCGGAGGCGGACCGTCGCTTCCGGGAGCGCCACCAGCCGGACGTGGTCCGGCGGGGAGCCCAGTACGTGGCCCGGATCACCAGCGGCCGCTACCACACCCTGGCCACCGGGGACCGGCCGGGCGAGCCCATGTTGTACGTCAAGCACAACGGCGGCCCCGGCATCGACGTCACCGGACCGTTGAGCACGGGCACCAAGGAGCAGATCTACCTGGCCCTGCGTCTGGCGGTGGTGGACCACCTCGACCACGGCCGCGAACGGCTCCCGCTCTTCCTGGACGAGAGCTTCGTCAACTGGGACGCGGAGCGGCGCGACCAGGGCCTGCGCCTGCTCAAGGAGCTCTCCCGCCGCCGCCAGGTGTTCGTCTTCACCTGCCACCGCGACCTGGCGGACCGGCTGCAGACGCTCGGCGCCCGCGTCCTGCGTCTGGGCGACGGGGAGCAGGTCGAGCTCTGGTGAGCCCGCCCGCGTCGGGCCTGGCCTGGACGCGGTACGGGGAGCAGGGGCCTCCGCTCGTGCTCCTGCACGGCTTCGCGGGGAACCAGAGCACCTGGCGGTTCTGGACGCCCGAGCTGGCCGCGGACCACCAGGTCTACACGGTGGACCTGAAGGGCTTCGGGGACTCGCCCCGGCCCCGGGACGGCCGGTACGCCCCGGCCGATCAGGCCGCCCTGATCGACGCCTGGTTGGAGGAGCGCGACCTCCGTGACGTCACCCTGGTCGGGCATTCCCTGGGGGGCGGGGTGGCCCTGCTCACGGCGCTGCGCCTCCTGGACCGGGGAAGCGAGCGGGTCCGGCGGCTGGTGGTGGTCGCCGGGCCGGCGTTCCCGCAGCCCCTCCCGCGCTTCATCTCGATGGCGCGGGTACCGCTCCTGGGCACCCTGGCGCTCCACCTGCTCTCTCCGGAGCGGGTCATCCGGATGGCGCTCTCCTCCATCGTGTTCGATCCCGCCGGCCTCACCGACACCCAGGTGGCCAACTACGCCGACCCCCTGGGCCGCCCGGGGGGACGCTACGCCCTGTTGGAGAGCGCGCGTCAGATCGTGCCGACCGATCTGGCGCAGGTCGTCACCCGGTACCCCCGCCTGACCCAGCCCACGCTGCTGCTCTGGGGCCGGCAGGACATCGTGATCCCGGTCGGGATCGGACAGCGCCTCGCCGCGACGCTGCCCCGGGCCCGCCTCGAGGTCCTCGATCGCTGTGGGCACGTGGTGCCGGAGGAGCGTCCGGAGGCGTCGCTGGCGCTGGTGCGGGCCTTCCTGGCGGAGCACCCGCTGGCGCGCTGATCCCGCGCTCGGTCGCCCGGGCGGCCCGGGCATGCCGCGCCCCGGTCACGGCGCCCGCGCCCCGGTCACGGCGCCGGGGCCTGCTCCTCCTCCACCTCCGCGCTCCAGGTCACCCGCACGGCCCCTTCGAGGGAGCGCGCGGTCGGGCACCTGGTGGCGTGGCGCTCCAGCGCGCGATCCACAGTCTCCCGGGTCCCGGCCGGGATCCGCAGGCGGTAGGCCACCTGGATCTCCACCAGCGTGGGGATCCGGTCCCGCTCCTCGTTGATGCCCGTCACGTCCGCCACGATCGCGTCGGGCGCCAGCTTGATCCCGCGCACCTCCAGTGCGCCGTTGAGGGTTCCCAGCATTCAGCCGCCGGTGGCGGCCACGATGTAGTCCACCGGCAGAGGCAGGTCGACGGCGTCCTCGAGGCCGAACAGGCGCTTGATGGGCCCATGGACGCCCATCTCCACCGTCGTGCCCGTCTCGAGGCGCGCACGCCGGTGCACACCCTCCACCTTGGCGATCCGCGCCCGGCTCGCGTACAGGGGCTCGCTCATCCGCTTCGTCCTTCCTGGGAATCGGGTGCGGGGTCGGGCGGCGAGTCCGCGGACCCCGGCTGCTCCATCCTGCGCTCGAAGCCCGCGCACGTCCACACCGGCAAGGGCGGATAGCGCGGAAAGCGGGGATCGGAGCGGGATCGTTCGCACAGGTGGAACTCCGATCCCCGCCGGCTCTCGATCTGGCGGTGATGGACGCAGGCCGCGCACAGGCCGGGAGGAACGCCCATCTCAGCCGCGCAGACCCAGGTAGCCCACCTGCCGTCCGGCGTGGCCCCCGCGGTGGGAGAACCAGGTGCCCGCCGGAGCGCAGCGCGTGCACTCCGTCGAGACCGTCACCTGCCCGGCCGGAACGCCCGCCGCCAGGGCCTGGGCCCGCAGGCGGTCCCGGAGGTCCACCGGCCGAGGCCCGTCCGGCCGGGGCAGCCCCAACGCCTCGTGCACCTCCGGCCCCACCTCGTAGCAGGTCCCGCAGATGGAGGGCCCCAGGTGGACGTGCAGGTCCGCCGCCCCGGCGCCCACCGCGCCCACCGCCCGGACCCCGCGGGACAGGATTCCGGCCGCCACCCCCATCCGGCCCGCGTGCAGGAGCGCGATGGCCTTGTGCTCGGGAGCGAGCAGGAAGACCGGGACGCAGTCGGCCACGCTCACCGTCAGCAGGGTCCCGAAGCGGTCGGTGGCGTGCCCGTCGGCGGGGTCGGTCAGCAGGATGCCCGGGGGCAGGGCGGCGTGCCACAGCACGTCCGCGCCGTGCACCTGGGGTGCGTGGACCACTGTGGCGAAGCCGAGCTCCTCGCGGAGCCGCCGCCACCGGTCGGGGGCGCCCGGCCGCTCGCCGCCGAACCAGCGCAGGTCGAACGGTGCGTCGTCGTCTCCGCGGGCCGTCATGCCGGCTTGCACCCAGGGCCAGCGCTCCTCCCAGGCGTGCAGGGAGTGCAGCGGAAGGGCGCCGGCGTTGGCTCGCATCATGCGTTCACTCCTCGCAACGGAGCCGGCGGCGCGTCCTGGACCGCTCGCCTTGCTCGCGGAATACAATAGGTTTAGCGAAGACGACTCCGCTTCCACCTCCCCACGTGACCGGACGATCCCGGCCCCGAATGAACGACAACCTCTTCGACGCCACCAACACGGCGTACGCCCAGGACCTGTACGAACGGTACGCCCGGAACCCGGATTCGGTGCCCGAGGCATGGCGCCGGATCTTCAAGGAGGCCGACCTGGCGCGGGCGTCGGGGCTGATCGAGCCAGAAGCGCTCGGGGGCAATGGACGCGCCGCCCACGCCCACCACGCCACGGTGGTCGCCACGCTGCCGGCCGCGCCGACTCCGGCGACGGCCCCCGCGACACCCGGGAAGACCAGCCCGGCGCCGGCCGCCGCAGGGGCCGCCCCGACCGGTGTGGACGAGCACATGCTCCAGCTCGCGGCGCGCGGGTCGGCGCTGGCGCAGGCGTTCCGGGACCACGGGCACCAGCTCGCGCACCTGGACCCGCTCGGCAGCGAGCCCCCCGGTCATCCGCAGCTGGACCCCGAGTTCTTCGGGACCTCGATGGAGGAGCTGGAGCGGATCCCGTCGTCCGTGGTCTTCGGTCCCGGCGCGGAGGGCTCGCTGGCCGAGCGGCTCCGGCTGCTGCGCGAGGTCTACTGCGGATCCATGGGCTTCCAGTTCGAGCACCTGGAGGATCCCGGGCGCGCCCAGTGGCTCTGGCAGGCGGTGGAGTCGCGCGAGTACACCCAGCCGCTCTCCGACCGGGAGAAGCGGGGTCTGCTGGAGCGACTGACCGAGGTCGAAGGCTTCGAGCAGTTCCTGCATCGGACCTACCTGGGACAGAAGCGCTTCTCGCTCGAAGGCACGGACATGCTGGTGCCGCTCCTGGACGAAGCCATCCGGGAGGGGGCGCGCGACGGCGCGGAGAAGGTGGTGCTGGGGATGGCCCATCGGGGCCGCCTGAACGTGCTGGCCCACATCGTCGGTGTGCCCTACGAGAGCATGCTGGCTTCGTTCGAGGGCGCGCCCCGGAAGGCCATCGGAGCCGTCGAGGCCGGCACCGGCGACGTGAAGTACCATCATGGCGCGGTCGGCACCTATCTGCTGGAAGACGGCGGCGAGGTGTCCGTGCGGCTGGCGCCCAACCCCAGCCACCTGGAGTTCGTCAATCCGGTGGTGGTGGGCATGGCCCGTGTGCAGCAGTTCAAGGGTCCGGAGCAGGACGCCGAGCAGGATCTGCGCTGCGTGGTCCCCGTCGTCATCCACGGGGACGCGGCCTTCGCCGCGGAAGGCGTCGTGGCCGAGACGCTCAACCTGGCTCGGCTGAAGGGCTACGCGACGGGCGGCACCATCCACGTCATCGTCAACAACCAGATCGGCTTCACCACGGAGCCGCACGAAGGCCGCTCCACCCGCTACTCGTCCGACGTGGCCAAGGGCTACGACATCCCCGTCATCCACGTGAACGCGGACGATCCCGCCGCCTGTCTGGGCGCGACCCGACTGGCCATGGCGTACCGCGCCCGGTTCGCGGACGACATCGTGATCGACCTGATCGGCTATCGACGGCACGGGCACAACGAAGGGGACGAGCCCGCCTACACGCAGCCCCGTCTCTACGACCGGGTCCGTTCCCATCCGACGGTCCGCACGCTGTGGGCGGAGCGCCTCGTGCAGGAAGGGGTGATCGCCGAGGCGGAGGTCGATACCCTGCGCGACGAGTACACGGCCCGGTTGCGCAACGCCCAGGAGGCCCTGAAGGCGGACGAGGCGCCGACACCTCCCAAGGCGGAGGCGGAGGCCCCGGCCGCGGTGGAGATCCCCGACGTCCGCTTCGACGCGCTCGTCGAGCTCAACCGCCGGACGTTCTCCTGGCCCGACGGCTTCCATGTGCATTCCAAGCTGGTCAAGCAGTTGGAGCGGCGCGTCGCCGACTTCGGGCCCGACGCGCGCCTGGATTGGGCCCATGCGGAGGCGCTGGCCTTCGCGACCCTGCTCGAGGAAGGCGTGCCCGTGCGGCTCTCCGGACAGGACTCCGAGCGGGGTACGTTCTCGCAGCGGCACCTGGTCCTGCACGACTCCGAGACCGGCGACGAGTTCATCCCGCTGCACCATGTGGGGCAGGCCCGCTTCGAGGTCTACAACTCGCCGCTCACGGAGACCGCCGTTCTGGGCTTCGAGTACGGCTACACGGTCGTCGCGGACCGTGACCTCGTTCTGTGGGAAGCGCAGTTCGGTGACTTCGTCAACGTGGCCCAGGTCATCCTCGACCAGTTCATCAGTTCCGGCGCCACCAAGTGGGGCCAGCACGCCCGGCTGGTCATGCTGCTCCCGCACGGGTACGAAGGGCAGGGCCCCGAGCACTCGAGCGCCCGTCTCGAGCGCTTCCTGCAGCTGTGTGCCGAGGAGAACATGCGGGTGGCCTATCCGACCACCCCGGCGCAGTACTTCCACCTCCTGCGACGCCAGGCCCACGCGGTGCCCGAACGCCCGCTCGTGGTCATGACGCCCAAGAGCCTGCTGCGCCTGCCCGCGGCCTCGTCTCCGGCGGCGGAGCTGTCCGACCGGGCCTTCCAGGCCGTCCTGGACGACCCGACCGCGGAGAGCCGGCGGGACAGCGTGCGGCGGTTGGTCCTGTGCAGCGGGAAGTTCTACTACGACCTGTCGGAGTCGGACCACCGCAAGCAGGCCGCCGATGTGGCCGTGGCGCGGGTGGAGCAGCTCTATCCCTTCCCCGTGGACGAGCTGGACCAACTGGTCCGGCGCTATCCGGCCCTGGAGGAGGTGGTGTGGGCGCAGGAGGAGCCCCGGAACATGGGGGCCCTCTCCTTCGTGGGACCTCGCCTGCGCATCGTGGTGCCGCGCACCATCCCGTTGCGCCACGTCTCCCGTCCGGAGCGGGCTTCGCCGGCGGAAGGAAAGGCGCAGGACCACCAGACGGAGCAGCAACGTCTCATCCACGACGCGCTGGTCGTCGAGGGCCGCTGACGGCGCTCCGGCCTGTGCAGACGGAAACGGGGCACCCGCGGCTGCGGGTGCCCCGTTGTCGTTCCGGTCCTGCGGGAGGGTGCGCCCGCCGGTCGGAGGCGGTGGAGACCGGCGGGCGGACAGCCCGACCGACTCCGCTCCGCTCCGACCCGCTAGCGACGCTGGATGAGCCCCTGCGGATAGGCCACGGGGCTCTCGTTCCCGTCCTGGCCCACGGCCGCCACGCCGAACAGATAGTTGTCGATCACCAGGTTCTCGAGCGTGAACTCGCTCACGCGCCCCACGAAGCGGCTGTGCTGCCACTGCGGCGCGGTCGTGTCCCGCCAGTAGATGCGGTAGCCGGCGAGCACGGGTGAGTCCACCGGCGTCCACGCCAGCGTGGTGGACGGCTGCACGGCCCCGCCGATGCGCACGTCCGTCGGCGCGGGTGGGGCCCACGCGATCGCGGCCATCGTGGCCGCATTGACGGCCGTGAGTCGGGCGGCGTACTCGAAGTCGACGCCTTCGATCACGTCCCCGTACGCGATGCCGTTCTCGGTCCGCAGGTCCTGGTGCTGCATGACGTAGTTCTCGTGCGTCTCCATGATGCGTACGCCGGGGAAGCCCACGTCGTTGAAGGGCCGATGGTGGCCGCCCCGCCCGAAGCGATCGAGGCGGTAGACGAGGATGGCGTCCAGGTTGGTGAAGTAGGTCTCGGTGACGCGGTCCACGTAACGGGCGAGCTGGCGGGAGGGACCGTCCACCTCACCGCCGTAGATCCGGTAGCGCGCGCGGGCCCGCTCGTCCTCGGTGACGGGAGTCGGCTCGGAGAAGACCCGGAACGTGCTGTTGTCGATCACACCGTCGATGCCCATGATGTTGCCGATCATGTCGTTGTTCAGCACCCCCACGACGTCCCAGCCCTGGTCACGCGCCAGCTCGGCCATGTGCTGACCGCCCCACAGGCCCTGCTCTTCGCCCGACAGACCCATGTAGACGATCGAGCTCGGGAAGCGATGCTGGGTCAGCAGGCGCGCCGCTTCCAGCACGCCGGCCATCCCGGATGCGTTGTCGTTGGCACCCGGCGCGTCGGTCTCCCCGTCCAACGTGTTGGACGCACGCGAGTCGATGTCCCCGGACATCATGATGTAGCGATCCGGATGCGCCGTCCCGCGCTGGATCGCCACCACGTTGACGACGCGCACCTCGCGCGGAACCCGCTCGCTGGCCGGGATCACGGAGGACTCGTAGCGCACCTCCAGACACCCTCCGCACGCAGCGGAGATGCGGTCGAGCTCGGCCTTGATCCAGCGGCGGGCCGCGCCGATGCCGCGCGTGGTGGAGACCGTGTCGGACAGCGTGTTGCGCGTGCCGAAGCCCACGAGGGTGCGGATGTCCGCCTCGATGCGCTCGGCCGAAGCGCCTTCGACGATCGCGTAGATGCGCGGGTCGGTGTCGGGCGGAACGTCCTGCGCCCCCAGCGCGGGCGCGAGCGCGCCGAGAGCCAGGAGGGAAAGCAGCCCAGGTTTCATGCGATTCGCTCCTCGCCGTACTTCTCCGAATGCAGGGACCTGGCCTGGGACACCCAATCCTCGCGCAGGATCCGGCCTGGATACTCCTGTAGCGTGGCGTTCATCCGCTGCACGTCCTCCACCGTCCAGGCCGCGATCTGCCGGTATTCACGCACGCCCAACGCGTGCAGGCGTCGCTCGATGGCCGGCCCTACGCCGCGGATCGCGCGCAGGTCGTCCGGCGTGGCGCGCGGTCGCTGCTCCAGCTCCGCCACCCGTCTGCGCAGCCGCTGGAGCTCCAGGGCGTTGCCGTCCTCCACGGCCGCGCGCTCCAGCTGGGCGACGCGCGCTTCCAGGATGGACACCTGTCGGTCGCGCTGCTCCCGCAGCGCCCCCAGCGCCGACTCGAGGCGCAGGCGTTCCGCATCGTGCTCGCGGCGGAGCAGATCGATCTGATCGGTGCGCTCGCGCACCTGGTCGACCAGCGGCTCGAGGTCCAGGATGCGCGCCTCCCGCAGACCGAGCGCCTGCTCCAGCTCCTGGAGCCGTGTGCCGCGCCGCGACAGCCGCGTGGAGAGCTCCCGCTGGTCCTGGAGAAGTCCGTCCAGCTCGGTCCGGGTGGCGCGGAGCTCCACCTCGTAGCGGTCGGAGCGCTCCAGGGCCGCGGCCAACCGCTCGTCGAGCAGCGCGAGCTTGTCGCACAGGAGGCCGCGTTCCGCGGCGGCCGCCTCGAGCGCGCGGTCGCGCTCGGCCAGATCGTCGCGCAGGGTGGTCACGCGTCCACGCTCGGCCTGCAGGTCCGTGGTCACGGCCTGGACGCGGGCGCGCGCCTGCTCCAGCTCCGTCCGATGGGATTCCGCGGCGTTCTCGAGCCGCAGCAGCCAGCCCTCCTCCACGGCGCGGGCCCGACGGCGGAAGCCGTCCTCCTGCGCGCGGAGCCGGTGGGTGGAGCGCGCCCGGACGAGGAGCCCGCACAGGGTGGCGCCCACCGTGAGGGCGCCGAGCAGCCAGGGCCAGAGCTCGGAGAGGCGCGCGGACATGTCCTGGGGTTCGGGGGGCCGGGGAGGGCCGGGGGGCCGGCGCAGGCAACGTAGGCGCGGCGCGAATGGCGTCGCAAGGCGTCCGGCGCGCGCCCCGCGACACCCTGCCGGAGTCGCTCCGGTTTGGTACCTTTCGCCACGCGAACCGTCCGCATCCCGGGTCGCCCCGAAGGCCGGGCGGCTCCCGCTCCCGATCCCCACGGCAGGACCGAGCCGACATGCTCATGCAGATCGTCTCCCTGGTGGGAGCCTTCCTGATCCTCTCGGCCTACGTGGCCAACCAGCGCGGGTGGCTGGGCCCCCAGCAACGCCTGTACAGCCTGATCAACCTCGTGGGCGCCCTGCTGCTCGGCTGGGTGGCCGTGGTGGACGATCGCTGGGGCTTCATCCTGCTCGAAGGGGTGTGGGCGCTCGTCTCCATCCCGCCCCTGCTGAATCCGCCGCGCCCGGCCAGCGCCGGATGAGCGCACATCCGCTGCACGGGGCGCTGGGCTCCGCGCTCGACCGGCCGGTCTGCTTCCTGGACCTGGAAACCACTGGTCTCTCGCTCAAGCACGACCGCATCGTGGAGCTGGCCGTCCTGATCGTCCATCCGGACGGCACCGTCGAAGAGCGCGAACGCCGGTTCAATCCCGAGATGCCCATCCCGCCGGAGGCGAGCCGCGTGCACGGCATCACGGACGCGGACGTCGCGGACGAAGCGCCGTTCCGGCAGCGGGCCCGCGCGCTGGCGGAGGTGCTGGACCCGTGCGACCTGGCCGGCTTCAACATCCGGCGCTTCGACCTGCCGATGCTGATCACCGAGTTCCGCCGCGCCGGCATCACGTTCGACGTGCGCAGCCGTCGCCTCATCGACGTGCAGCTCATCTTCCACCGCGAGGAGCCGCGCGATCTCACCGCGGCGGCGCAGTTCTACCTCGGACGCACACCCGAGGACGCGCATACGGCGCTCGCGGACATCCGCACCTCCGCCGACGTGTTCGCCGCACAGCTGCTGCGCTACACCCACCTGCCGCGGGATCTGGACGGGCTCCACCGCTACTGCGACGACATCTCGCCCTTTGAAACAGAGTTCGACCGCTGGTTCGAACGCGATGGCGAAGGCGCCCTCGTGTTCCGACGCGGCAAGCACCGGGGGCGCCGCCTGAAGGACATCGCGGCCCAGGAGTCCGACTACCTGGTGTGGATGCTGTCCGCCGAGGACATGGATCCCGAGGTGCTGATCGCGGTGGAGAAGGCGCTCCATGCCCCGGTCCCCGATCCCACACAGGAGCCCCTCCCCCTCCCCGGTCCCCCGGAGGCATCGTGACGTCCCCCGCCACCCCCGACACCGCCGTGGACGAAGCCGATCTGTTCCGGCTGGTGCGCCGCCTGGTGGACGTCCCCTCCGTCACCGGGGACGAAGGCCCGGTCGGTCGTCTCCTGGTGGAGGAGCTGGAAGCGCGCGGATTCGCCCCCCAGACGCAGACCGTGGAGGACGGCCGGCGCAACGTGCAGGTCACGGACGACGGGACGCGCGTGGTGCTGTGCACGCACATGGACACCGTGGCGCCCTTCATCCCCAGCCGCGAGGACGACGCGGCCATCCATGGGCGGGGCTCCTGCGACGCCAAGGGGATCCTGGCCACCATGATCGTGGCCGCCCAGCGCCTGCGCGCACGCGGCCGTACGGACGTGGGACTGCTCTTCCTGGTGGGCGAGGAGACCGACAGCGCCGGGGCGCGCGCCGCCAACGGTGTGGCCCCGTCGAACGAGTTCCTGATCGTGGGCGAGCCCACGGACGGGATGCTCGCCAGCGGCCACAAGGGGATGCTGGCCTTCGAGGTCGAGGTCGCGGGCCGGGCGGCCCATTCGGCCTATCCCCACCTGGGGGATTCCGCGCTCCACCGGCTGCTGGACCTGCTGGCGCGCATCCGCGCCGCGCCGTGGGGCAACGACCCCGTGCTCGGGGCGGCCACCGTCAACGTGGGGCGGATCGAGGGCGGCGTGGCCATGAACGTCGTCGCGCCCTCCGCCCGGGCCACGGTCGCGATCCGGCTGGTGGGACCCGCGGCCGAGGCGCGCGCGCGCCTGGACGAGCTCGTGGCCGGCGATCCCGCCCTGCGGGTCCGGATCGTGTCCGCGAGCGACGCGGTACATTGTCACACCGCGGAGGGATTCCCGACCCAACCGGTCGCGTTCGGGAGCGATCTCTTCCACCTGGGCCGGTGGGGCCGTCCCCTGCTGGTGGGGCCGGGCTCCATCCACGTCGCGCATACGGACGGCGAGCACGTGCTCAAGCGCGACCTGGTGCAGGCGGTATCCACCTACGAGCGACTGGTCGAGAGGTTGGTGCAGGCATGAGCGTGTCCCGCAAGCGGGTGGCCATCCTGGGTGCCACGGGCAACGTCGGGCAGCGGCTCATCGAGCACCTGGCGGGGCATCCCTGGTTCGACATCACGCACGTCGCGGCCTCCGAGCGCTCGGCCGGCCGGAGCTACCGCGAGGCCTGCGACTGGCGGCTGCCGACCCCCCTGCCGGGCGCCGTGGCCGACCTCGAGGTCCGCGACATGACGCCCGCGGCGGACGTGGACCTGGCCTTCTCCGCGCTGGACGCCGCGGTCGCCGACACGGTCGAGCCCGAATGGGCCCGCGCCGGGGTGGCGGTCTTCTCCAACGCGCGCAGCTACCGCATGGCGCCCGACGTGCCCCTGGTCATCAGCGAGGTCAACGCCGGGCACCTGGACCTCCTGCCTGCGCAGCGCGCGGCCCGCGGCTTCCCCGGCCACGGCGGCATCGTCACCAACGCCAACTGCTCGGCCACCTTCCTGACCATGGCGCTGGCACCGCTGCACCAGCGCTTCGGCGTCCGGCGCGTGCTCGTGGCGACACTGCAGGCCGTGTCGGGCGCGGGATACCGCGGCGTCTCCTCGATGGAGATCCTGGGGAACGTGGTGCCTTTCATCGGCGGCGAGGAGGAGAAGCTGGAGAGCGAGACCCAGAAGATGCTGGGCACGCTGGACGGCGGGGCCATCGTGCCGGCGCCGATCGCCGTCTCCGCCCACACGCACCGCGTCGCCGTGCTGGACGGCCACACCGAGGCGATCTCGGTCGAGCTCGTCGAGGACCCGGGGCTGGACGCCGTGAAGGAGGCCCTCCGTTCGTTCCGGGCCGCCCCGCAGGAGATGGGCCTCCCGTCCGCGCCCGACCACCCGATCGTGGTGCTGGACGAGCGCGACCGGCCGCAACCGCTCCTCGACCTCGCGGTGGAGCGCTCGATGGCCACCGTCGTGGGGCGGATCCGGCCCTGCCCCGTCTTCCACTACAAGATGGTCCTGCTCGGCCACAACACGATCCGGGGCGCGGGCCCGGGCTCCGTGCTCAACGCCGAGCTGATGGCCGCACGCGGTCTGCTGGGCGCACGTCCGTGATCGTCCAGAAGTTCGGCGGCACCTCCGTCGAGGACGCCGCGGCCATCCTGCGCGTGGTGGGGATCGTCACCCGCGCGCGGGAGCGGGCTCCCCTGGTCGTGGTCTCCGCCATCGCGCGCGCCACGGCCACGCTGGTGGGGCTGGGCGCCACGGCCGCGCGGGGCGCGCTGGCGGACGCGGAAGCAGAGCTGGGCGCGCTCATGGACCGCCACCGCCGCATCGCGCACGACCTGGGGCTGGGCGCGCGCGAAGGCGCCGTGCGCACCCGTATCGACGCGTTCGAGGCCGAGCTCTTCCGTCTGCTCGGCGGCATCGACGTCCTTCGCGAATGCACGCCCCGCACCCGCGATCATCTCGCCACGTTCGGGGAGCGCATGTCGTCGCACCTGCTCGCCGAGGCGCTGGTGGCGCACGACGTGGACGCCGTGCTGCTCGACGCGTTCGCCATCATGGTCACGGACGCGCGCTTCGGCCGGGCGCGACCCGACCGGCCGGAGCTGGAACGCCGGGCCGCCCGACACGTCCGTCCCGTGCTGGAGGGCGGTCGGGTCCCCGTGCTGCAGGGCTACATCGGCGCCACCCCCGACGGCGTGCCCACCACCATGGGCTTCGAGGCCTCGGACTTCACCGCCACCCTGATGGGCGCGGTCCTGGGAGCGGAGGAGATCCAGATCTGGACGGACGTGGCCGGCATGCTCACCGCGGACAACCGGGTGGTCCCCGAGGCGCGCACGCTACCGCGCGTCTCCTTCGCCGAGGCGGAGGAGCTGGCCCATCTGGGCGCGCGCGTCATCCATCCGGACGCCGTGCGACCGGCCGCCGAGCGCGGCATCTCCGTGCGCATCCTGGACTCACGCGCACCGGACGCCGGGGACACGCTCCTGGATGCGGTGGGCGAGGCGGACCCGAGCGGCGTGCGCTCCGTGGCGCTGCTCCGGAACGTGACGTATCTCAGGGTCGCGCCGGTGCCCGGGCGGCCGGCCACGGAGGGCTTCGCGCGCTGGGTGCTGGACGTGCTGGCCCGGCACGACGCCACGCTGGTGCTGGCCCTGCTCAGCGAGCGCAGCGTGGCCCTGGTCGCGGAAGCGGGCACCCTGGGCCAGCGCGCCCTGGAAGAGCTCGGCGGGGCCGCACGCCTGGAGCGACAGGACGGCTGCGCGCTCGTCTCCGTGGCCGGCGCCGGCCTCGCCGACGCACCCGACGTGCCCTCCCGCGCGCTGGGCGCGCTGGTGGGGACCGGCATCCGCATGATCGCACAGGGGTCGTCTCCGCTCAGCCTGTCGGTGGTGGTGCCGGGAGCGGACGGGGAGGGCGCAGTTCGCACGTTGCACACCACGTTCATCACGGGCTGAGCGGCGCTCGCGCGCTCCACCCCTGAGACGCGGGCGAAGTCGGAGGGCGTGAGACGCGCTCCCGCGGTGGGAACCCTGGACTCCAGAAGACGGATGGCGGCATGAGGATCGCGCTGATCGGATACGGGCGGATGGGCCGCATGGTGGAGTCGGCCGCCGAGGCCCGCGGGCACGAGATCGTGGCTCGCATCGACGCCTCGGAGGACGGCCCCGCGGACCTGGCGGACCGGCTCGCGAGCCAGCGCGCCCAGGCCACCATCGACTTCAGCGTCGCGCAGGCCGTGCTGGTCAACGTGGAGGCGTGTCTGCGCGCGGGCGTGCCCCTCGTGATCGGAACCACGGGGTGGGCCGACCGCCTCCCCGAGGCGGAGGAGCGCACGCGCACGGCCGGGGGTGCGCTGCTGCACGGCGCCAACTTCTCGATCGGCGCCACTCTCTTCGCGCGCCTGGTGCGCGAGGCGGGCCGTCTGTTCGATCGCTTCCCGGACTACGACCCCTACGTGCTCGAGTACCACCACCGCATGAAGACGGATGCGCCCAGCGGGACCGCGGCCTCCCTCGCCCGCGTGTTGCTGGACACGATGGAGCGCAAGGAGCACCTGCAGGAGGGCAACCCGGCCGGCCGCATCGCGGAGGACGCGCTGCAGGTGAGCAGCGTGCGCGCCGGACACGCCTTCGGCACGCACGAGGTGGGATTCGACGGCGAGGTCGACCGCATCGTGCTGGTGCACGAGGCCAGGAGCCGGCGCGGATTCGCCGAAGGGGCGGTCTTCGCGGCGGAGTGGATCCAGGGACGCACCGGAGTGTTCTCGTTCGAGGACGCCCTTTTCGGAGAGGAAGCCCATGCCTGACGCGTTTCGCGGCACCCATACCGCGCTGGTCACCCCGTTCGCCGCGGACGGCTCGGTGGACGAAACCGAGCTGCGCGCCCTGGTGCGTCGCCAGGTCGATGGAGGCGTGAGCGGCATCGTGGCCTGCGGCACGACGGGAGAGGCCGCCACGCTGTCCCGCGACGAGCAGATCCGGGTCATCGAGATCGTCCAGGAAGAAGCGGACGGGCGTGTCGCCGTCACCGCCGGTGCCGGGGGGAACGCCACGGCCGACGTGCTGGAGTTCCTCTCGCGACTCGAGCCGATCAAGCTGGATGCGGTGTTGTGCGTGGTGCCGTACTACAACAAGCCCACGCCCGCCGGCATGCTGGCCCACTTCCGCGCGCTCGCGGACGCGGCCCCGGCGCCGGTGATGCTGTACAACGTGCCGGGCCGCACCGCGCGCAACATGCCTGCGGACGTGACCCTCGCGCTGGCCGAGCATCCCAACATCGGCGGCGTGAAGGAGGCGTCCGGCGACCTGGACCAGGTGGGCCACATCCTGCGCGACGCGCCCCGGCGCTTCAGTGTGCTCTCCGGGGACGACTCGCTCACGCTCCCCATGATGGTGCTGGGTGCCCTCGGTGTCGTGTCCGTCGTCTCCAACATCGATCCCGACCGCATGAGCCGGCTGGTGGGCGCGGCCCGTGCCTCCGACTGGGACGAAGCGCGTCGTCTGCATCACGAGCTGTCGCGCCTCATGTCGCTCTGCTTCATCGAATCCAACCCCATTCCCGTGAAGGCCGCCGTCGCCATGATGGGGTACTGCGCCGAGCGCTACCGTCTGCCCATGGTCCCGCTGGAGGAGAAGAACCGGCCGGCGCTGGACGCCGAGCTGCGCCGCCTGCGTCTGGTGCAGGCGGGGGTGACCCGATGAGCGCAACATCCGGCTGGAGCGTCGAGGCGCTGGAGCACCGCATCCGCGAGCTCGCCGGCGTACCCACCGCCGAGCTGCCGCAGGACGCCGAGGCCGTCTTCCTGGAGCTGCGCGATCGGTTGACGCGGGGCGAGGT
Organism: Gemmatimonadota bacterium; assembly: GCA_041390125.1. NCBI lineage: Bacteria > Pseudomonadati > Gemmatimonadota > Gemmatimonadota bacterium. The sequence goes on from JAWKQN010000010.1 coordinate 31,774, forward strand.
GCGCTCCGCCTCTCCCGGTCCGGACGGGTGGAAGGCCAACACGTGGGTCAAGCAGGGGATCCTGCTGGGCTTCCGGTTGGGCCGCATCGAGGACTTCACGGCGGCCGGCTTCCCGTTCTTCGACAAGCACACCTATCCGCTGCGCGCCATGGACGCGGGAGAAGGCGTGCGCATCGTACCGGGCGGATCGTCCATCCGCAGCGGCGCGTACGTGGCGCCGGGCGTGGTGTGCATGCCGCCCATGTACGTCAACGTGGGCGCGTACGTGGACGAGGGCACCATGGTGGACTCGCACGCCCTCGTGGGCTCCTGCGCCCAGATCGGCAAGCGCGTCCACCTGTCGGCGGCGGCGCAGATCGGCGGCGTGCTCGAACCCGTGGGTGCGGTCCCGGTGATCGTCGAGGACGACGTGCTCGTCGGCGGCAACTGCGGCGTCTACGAGGGGTGGATCATCGGCACGCGGGCCGTGCTGGCCCCGGGCACCATCCTCACCCGCGCCACGCGCGTGTACGACCTGGTGCATGGCCGTGTCATCGCGGCAGAGGAAGGCTCCTCCCCGCGGATCCCGGACGGTGCGGTGGTCGTGCCCGGGAGCCGTCCGGCGAAGGGGGACTTCGCGCGCGCGCACGGCGTGCAGCTCTACGTGCCGGTCATCGTGAAGTACCGGGACGCGGGCACCGACGCGGCGGTGGCGTTGGAGGACGCGTTGCGCTGACATGGACGTGCGCCGCTTCCTCGCCGACTACTGGCTTTCCCTGCTCCTGCTCTTCGTCCCGATTGCGCTGTACCTCGAGTACGGCGCCCACGCAGACGCGACCTGGATCTTTCTCGCGTCGGCGCTCGCCATCGTGCCGCTGGCGGGTTGGATGGGACGCGCCACGGAGCACCTCGCGGAGCGTCTCGGCGCGGGTCCCGGCGCCCTGCTGAACGCCACGTTCGGGAACGCGGCCGAGCTGATCATCGCCGTGATCGCGCTGCGAGCCGGGCTCTACGACCTGGTCAAGGCGTCCATCACCGGGTCCATCATCGGCAACGTCCTGCTCGTGTTCGGCCTGTCGGCCTTCCTGGGCGGGCTCAAGCATCCGCGCCAGCAGTTCAACCGCGTCGCGGCCGCCAACGGCTCCACGCTCCTCCTGTTGAGCGCGGTCGGTCTCGTGATCCCGGCCGTCTTCCACCTGGTGGTGGGCGCGGGCTTCCAGGCCTCGGAGCGCGGGCTGTCGCTCGACATCGCGATCGTGCTGATGGTCACCTACCTGGCCAGCCTCTGGTTCACGCTGAAGACGCATTCCCACCTGTACCTGGGCATCCGCTCCGAAGCACAGGAGCACAGCGCCGATCCGCAACCGCACGCCGGAGGTCACCAGCCCTGGCCGGCGGGCGTGGCCCTGGTGGTCCTGCTGGTCGCCGCGGCGATGGTGGGCGTGATGAGCGAGCTGCTCGTGGGGGCCACCGAGGAAGCCGCCCACACGTTCGGCATGAGCGAGGTGTTCGTGGGGGTGATCCTGGTCGCGCTCGTGGGCAACGCGGCCGAGCATTCCACGGCCGTGCTCATGGCCATGAAGAACAAGATGGACCTGGCCATCAACATCGCGGTGGGGTCATCCATCCAGATCGCGCTGTTCGTGGCCCCTCTGCTGGTGTTCCTGAGCTACGCGGTGGGGCCGCAGCCCATGGACCTGCTCTTCACCACGTTCGAGGTGCTGGCGGTCGGCATCTCCGTCCTGGTGATCGGGCAGATCTCCCAGGACGGGGAGTCGCACTGGATGGAGGGGCTGCAGCTCCTCGCGGTCTACATCGTCCTCGGGATCGCTTTCTTCTTCCTCCCGGCCTGAACGGCCGGGCGGCACTCGAGCGGGGCCGTCGCCCGGCGCCGGGCGAGGCACGACGCGCAGCGGCGACCACGAGCCGGGGTCAGTCCTGCGCGCGGTCGGCCGCACCCGGCGCGGAGCCGGACAGGCGTGCAATGACCCGCGCCGCCAGTTGCGCGCGCGAGTCCACGCCCACCTTCCGATAGATCGCGCTGGCCTGCTGTCGCACCGTCCGGTGGGACCGGTGCCGAAGCTGCGCGATCTCGGCGAGCGAGCGGCCCTCGATCAGCCCGTGCGCCACGGCAGCCTCCGAGGGAGACAGGTCCCAGGAGTCGAGGAGCGCTCCCAGAGGGGGCGGGGCGGCGCCCGGGCCCTCCCCCGGAGGCGTGGGCCGCCGCCGCCCCCGCCCCAGGCCCATCCATGCGACCAGCAGGACCAGCAGCGCCGGCCCGGACGGGTCGATCGCAAGGCGGAACACGCCGGCGCGGGCGTCGACGACGGTCTGGGTCACGCCGTACGCGAGGAGACCTGCGACCATCAGAACCCGGACGCTCCGGCTTCTCGTGCGTTCCATCGGATCCCCCCTCTGCCCGTGCTCAGCGGTCCATCGAACATGTGCCGGATCGGCGCCCCTGGCCCCAAGATCGGCCGTTTGCCCGATCGCGGGCCAGGCGACGCACGTACATCGTTGCCGTACGTCCATCGCCGCGCAGGAGATCCGATGCCCCGAGCCCGTCGCCGCACGCTCTCTGCCCTAGGCGCCCAGGCACTCCTCATGGCCGCGTGTGTCTCCGCCGGGACATTCGACGCCACCGCGCCGGCCGGTTTCGAGGTGGTGTGGCCGGTCGGCGCCGACCCCTCCGCCCTGGAGCGCGGAGCACCCGGCGTCCTCCTGGTCGTGGGGTGCGGTGGCGCGTCGATCGTGGAGGGCCGCTCGCACTACCGGGACGTGGCCACGGAGCTCGCCCGTCTCGGCTATGCGACCATGGTGGTGGACTACGTCCGCGCGCACGGTCGCAAGCGTGCCTGCGGAGAGCACCCCTCGTCCGAGGAGGTCGTACGCTACCTGGAGCTCTCCTGGGAACGCATGGCCGGGTTCCCCCGGACGGATGCGACCCGGCTCTTCCTGATGGGCTGGTCCCGCGGCGGGACGGCCGTCCTCGATTTCCTCGGCACGTCGCCCTACGCAGCCGAGGTCCGGGGCGCGGTCCTCTGGTATCCCGATTGCCGACGACTCCTGCCGCCCCTGAGCGCACCTCCGACTGCCCCCACGCTGTGGCTCTTCGCCGGAGACGACAACGTGGCGCCGCCCGACCCCTGCACGCCGCTCGTGGAGCGGTGGGGAGACGCCGCGCAGACCCATACGTTCCCGGGCGCCCATCACGGGTTCGACATGCCGGAGCTCGATCCGGGGATCGACGCCCGCGAGTACATCCTCTTCGGGCCCGAACGCACGCTCCGGTATGACTCCGTGGCGGCAGCGACGGCCTGGGAGGCCGCGGAACGCTTTCTGCGAAGCGGGAGCGGGGGGCCCTGAGCGAGCTCCCCGGCGCGCGAGTTCGGTTCTCAGTCCACCGGCGGCCGCGGCTGGAACGTCCGCCGGAGCGGCAGCTCGGGCACGGTCGCGGTGACCAGGGCCGCGGCCACGATCACACCCAGCAGCAACCGGTAGATCCGCGTCACGGCCTCTGCGAACGCACCGGCCACGGCCGCCTCGGCGCTCCGCACGGCCTCCTGCTCCGCCGCGTCCAGGATGGCCTCGAGCTCCGAGGGGCTGGCGCCACGCGCCCGCGCCGCCATGAGGCGCTCACGGTCGGCGGCGGGGAGCAGGCCCTCGCCTTCCTTCCCTCCGGCCCCTCCTTCGTCCATCTCGCCCTCGCGCACCCGCGCCCGCAGGAGCGCGAAGCGGGCGTGGATGGCGTCGGTGATCGCCCCCCCTCCACTCGCGGCCAGGCGCAGCTCCCCCGACCCCTCCCCCGCGAGCGCCTCGGCCGGGAGGGCTCCACCCGACCGCATGAGGGCCGACACCAGGGTGACCACCAGCACGGTGCCCATCACGGCGGAGCCCACGGTCCCGCCGATCTGCCGGAAGAACTGGCTGGCGCTCGTGGCCTGCCCGATCCGGCGGACGTCCACGGCGTTCTGGATGGCGAGGGTGTAGAGCGGCAGGGACGGCCCGATCCCCAGCCCGCACAGGACCATGTAGGCCGTGACCGTCCAGTAGCCCGTCTCGGCGGTCATGCGGGCCAGGAGCGCCACCCCCACCAGGAGGATGCCGATCCCGACCAGGAGGAGACGGCGGTAGTGCCCGAAGCGCGCCACCAGCTGGCCGGACAGCACCGAGCCGGTCACCAGGCCCAGCGAGAGCGGGATGAGCGCCACCCCGGCGCGCGTGGCGCTCACGCCCACCACCATGACCAGGAAGAGGGGCAGGAAGATCAGGACGCAGATGAACACGGCGCCCATGAGGAAGGACGCCACGTTGGCGCGCGCGAAGACCGCATTGCCGAACAGGGACAGGTCCAGCACCGGGTTGGCGGCCCGGCGCGAGCGCAGCACGAAGACGGTGACCGCGGCCAGACCCAGCGCCACCAGACCCAGGGTGACCCAGCCGGCCCACCCGTCGACCCCCGGCACGGTGCCGGGCAGCCAGGGAAAGCGGCGCTTGTCGATCTGCAGGCCCAGCACGGCCGCGGACAGGCCCGCCACCAGGAAGGCGGCCGAGGCCCAGTCGATGCGGGTGCGGGCCGCGTCGGGCGGACGCAGCGGCGGCATGCGCGTGGTCACGAACCACACCGCCAGCGCGCCGAACGGCACGTTCACGTAGAAGACCCAGCGCCACCCCTCGACGCCCGGGATCAGCCCGCCGCCGTGGTCCGTGAGCAGCCCGCCCACGAGCGGGCCCAGCACGCTGGCGACCCCGAAGACGGCGCCGACGAAGCCCTGATAGCGGGCGCGCTGCGCCGGAGGATAGAGGTCCGCGATCACGATGAAGGCCATCGCGAAGAGGCCCGCGCCGCCCAGCCCCTGCACGGCCCGGAAGGCGATCAGCTGGTCCATGCCGTCCCCGAGCAGCGGCAGCGACCCGAACTCGCCCGCCAGCCCGCACAGGGCCGAGCCCGTCAGGAACAGCCCGATGGCCCCCAGCTCGATGGCGCGCCGGCTGTAGGTGTCGGCCAGCTTGCCGTAGATGGGCACCAGGGACGTGGAGGCCAGCAGGTAGGCCGTGGCCACCCACGCATACCGGTCCACGCCCTGCAGATCCTCCACGATCCGCGGCAGGGCGGTCGAGACGATGGTCTGGTCCAGAGCGCCCAGGAACAGGGCCAGCAGGATGGCAACGAGGGTCAGCGTGCGGTCCCGGTCGGTGAGACCGGGAGGCAGCTCGACGTCGGTCACGGGCGGAACGGTGCGGAGAGGAGCGGTGCGGGGACCCGTGTTGAGGACCCCGGCGACCGCTCGAAGGGTCCTGCTGTCGCGCGCGGCCTGAGCCGGCGCGGGGTACCCCGCCCGCCGCACGACCTGCTAAGTTCCGCCGACCCCTCGGCAGATCGCTGCGACGCGCCCGGACCGCTGTGCGGGCCCTCCAGGGATCTCCGCGTTCGACGACCGCACGGACGACGACGTCATGTTCTTCGCCGCCCATTCCGGGATCCGCTACCTGACCCTGCTGTTCGGGATCCTGGCCCTCGTGTATGCCCTGTTCGGGATGGTGACCCGCCGTCCCTACGACAAGCCCATGCGCATCCTGGCTACGGCCTTCGCGGGCACCCTGCACCTTCAGATCGTGCTCGGGTTCGCGGTGCTCTTCAGCGGACGGTTCTATCCGGGCATCTACCTGCATTTCCTGCTGATGGTGCTGGCGGCGGTTGTGGCCCAGCTGCCACCGTCCGTGATGCGCCGTCGTCCGCCCGAGGCCCGCTCGTTCGTTCCCCATGTGGTGGGGACCGCGATCGCCCTCGTGCTCGTCGTGGTCGGCATCCTGTCCATCGGCCGCGGGGTCTTCCAGAGCACCCTGTGAGCGATCACGGAAGCCCGGGCGGGGTACCCATCTCCGCGTTCCGTTCCAAAGGAGGAGGCATGGTCTCACCCCCTGTCCGAAGCCTCGCCCTCGCGCTCGCGGCGCTGGGGACGGGCTGCTACACCTACCGCCCGGTGGAGCTGGCCGAGGTCCGGCCCAACACCGAGATCCGTGCCCGGGTCTCGGCCCAGGAGGCCGCCCGACTGGCCGAGGTGCTCGGGGGCCGTGAGCGGCGCGAGCTCGACGGGCGGGTGGTCGAGGCTGGCGCCGAGGGCGTGACGCTGGATGTCGCCGTCGTGAGCTCGGTCGAGCGCGGCGGGGACGCGCTACGCCAGCGGCTGGAGCTCACTCCCGACCGCATCCTGGAGGTCGAGGTCCGCGAGCTCAGCCAGTCCCGCACGGGCGCGCTGCTCGGCATCGCGCTCGGAGGCGGCGTGGCGCTGCTCGTCTCGCAGCTCCACGGCGGCGCCGGGGAGCGTCCGCCGGGAATCCCGCCGCCATCGGAGATGCGGATCCCCTTCCGGATCCCGATCCCCTGGTAGGGAGCCCCTTCGAAGGAAAGCGCCCGGGCCGGCCGTAGCCGACCCGGGCGTTTTCACGTCCGGAGCCGATCCGCTCCCGCGATCAGCTCACGTTGGGGTTGGTCTGCCTCTCGCTCTCGGAGATCGGGAAGCAGTAGTCGCGCGTCTCGAGGTGCGACCCGGTCGCCACGTCCCCACTCACCTGCTCGAGCGGGTGCAGGTCGTCCTCTGTGAGACCGGCGTCGTTCCACCGACGCAGCGCTCCGAGGCGTCGCCCCTCGAGCCACATCTCGATCGCGTGCTCGCGCTTGTAGTAGCCCCACGCCTCCGCTTCCGACGTTGCGGTCTCGGTAGGCATGCCGGCGGCGGTACGCAGATCGTTCACGATCGCCATGGCACCCTGCCAGTCGCCATCCATCAGCATGGCTTCGGCTTCCAGCAGGCGCATCTCCGCACCCGACGAGAGCTCTACGTCCGCTCCCGGATCCGGGTACTTGTCCTGCGGCCACCAGTCGACCTGACCGCAGCACTCCACCGCCGCGTCCCCGGTCTTGTTGGTCAGCATGTAGGGCACACGCGGATCGCCCGACGGATTGTCGTCGGACAGCCCGTAGCCTTCGACCCAGGTGTTCCACTGGGTGTGCGCCCGGTAGGGCTGCTCGGCCGAAGCGAACTGGAGCCGGTTGCGGGTATCGTCCCCGAAGTCGTTCGAGTACTCGACCACGTACGAGAAGCTCGTGGGGACCTGGCTCGCCACGCTCGGCACCTCGGACCAGCGGCCCTGCTGTGCCAGAACGGACGCCAGGCCCGCCTGCGCGGCCGTCTGCACGTCGCCACTCCCCAGCGTCGCGGCCTGGCGAAACGCGGCCTCGGCGCGATCGAGGAACTCCGTGCTCGGCTGCGGGCTGCCGCCGTCGATGACGGCCTGGCACATGTTCTCGCCCATCAGCCGATTCGCATATCCCGACCACAGATACGCTTGAGCCAGCAGCCCCGGCTCGGACTCGCCCTCGTCCTCGATGATGGCGATGCCACTCTCGGAGAGGAACCGCGCCCGCTGCCCATTGAACCACTGCGTGTTGACCTCGTCCTCTCGCAGCGTGCCCTTCTGCTGCAGCCCCGTGATGCCAAAGCTCCCCGTCGAGCCCGACGGGTGGATCTCACGCGCCACGGCTGCGCTCGTGTACGCCACCCAGTTGAGCGCCTCGGCCACACCCCGTCCCATGCCCGACACCAGGGCGGGCTGCGCCGCCGGCTCGAGCAGGAAGTCGGACTGGACGGGTCCGGGGTTCGTCACATCGAAGTCACAGGCCAGAGGCGCGAGCGCCAGCGCCAGCACCCCGGGCAAGACGATTCTCTTGTTCAGCTTCATCTCTCGGATCTCCTCCTCAGAACGTCAGACGCAGCGCCGCAGTCCACATGGACGGCGGAGGCACGTGCTCGAGGATGGACCGGACCGTCGAGTCGAAGCCGTCGTTGTTGCCCATCTCCGGCTCGAAGGTGATGAAGTCCTCGTTGACCCAACGCCAGATGTTGCGGCCGGAGAGCGTCAGGTTCGCGCTCTGCATCCCGCCCACCAGCAGGTTCTCGGGGATCGGGATCGACAACGACAGCTCGCGGATCTTGAAGAAGTCGGCCGGATAGATCATGTAGTCCGACTCGAATGTGGAGGCACCGCCGCAGCGGGCCCGCTCGATCGCCGTCAGCGCGTCGTAGCCCTGGGTCTCGATGGTGTTGTAGGCGTTGAAGCAGCCCGGCCACTTCACCGAGCGGGACAGGGCCGCCGCGGCCGCCCCATCGTACATGTAGTGGCCACCCTGGTACTCGCCGCGGGCGATCAGCTGGATGCCCGCGGGCAGGTGCAGCGTGGTGTTCACACCAAGGATCGTGGTGGGCAGGTTGGGCCCGTGGGTGCAGTCCCGCTCCACGATCGGCTCGGCCACCTGGTCGGGATTCGTCACACAGTCGGAGCGGATGACCGGAACCGGCTCACCCTCGACCACCCACCCGAAGTTGCCCAGCGAGAACTCGGGCACCTCGTCCGGCAGCTCGGCGACCTCGGAGTCGTTCGTGGCCAGCGACCCGCCGATGTCCCACTGGAAGGACTCGCGTTGCAGCACGGTGGCGTTCAACGCCAGCTCGTGTCCACGGTTGGCGAGCTCGCCCACGTTGAAGAGCTGGGAGCCGCCGAAGCCCTCGGACGGGATCTGGCGGACGTCGAAGAGCGCATCCGTGGTTCGCTGGTTGTAGTACGTGTACTCGACCGACAAGCGGCCGTCCCACACCGAACCGTCGAAGCCGAACTCCAACTCGGACGTCCGCTCCGGTCCCAACTCGGCGTTGCCGACGTTGCGCGGGAAGAAGGCCGGATCGCCCAACCAGCCCACTGGATCATAGGTCCGCACGGCGTCGAACGCGCCGGGCGCCCGACCGGACTGACCCCACGCGGCCCGCAGCTTCAACTGGCTACCGTCCACCGACCAGAAGGACTCGTCCGAGACCACCCAGGACGCAGACACCTTGGGGTAGGCCTGCAGCCCCAGGTCGGACCCGAAGGCACTGTTGCCGTCCACCCGCAGACCCGCCGTGATGAAGTAGCGGTTCTTGATGTCGAAGAGGTTCTGCACGAAGAAGCCGGCGTTGACCACCCGCTCACGGCTCTCGAATCCGAGGGTGTTCCCCGCGGACGAGACCGTGGGCTCACCCGGGCCGGGGAAGTTCTCGCCGAAGGACAGCGTCTCCAGCCGCTCGGTGGTCACGCTCTGGCCACCGAAGGAGAAGCTGGAGCGGATGTCGGTGGTGAGGGGGAAGTTCAGCGTCCCCACGTAGTCGAATGTGAGGTTGCTGAACTCGTAGCGGCCGTCGGAGATGATGCCGTTCGGCGCGCGGATGTGGCCGAAGGGGCGCAGATTGCGATTCTCCTGCTGCGCGATGTCGTATCCGACCGTGACGCGGTTGGTGAAGTTGGTCATCGGCGTATACGTGGCCGTGACGCCCGTCACCAGGTGGTCGATCTGCGTCGTGAGAGCCCACGCCGGGTTGCCCTGGTCGTCGAACACGAATGGGTTGATGGCGTTGAAGGACTCGTCGTTCAGGTAGTTGCGGTCGCGCCGGAACGCGTTGAGCGTCAGCCCGTGGGCGTTGTTGCCGGCCGGCGTGTTCTGGATGGCGTCGTCCGTGTAGGACGTGTTCCACTGCACCTGGAGATTGTCGAGCGGGTTGAACGTGAAGTTGCCGCGGACGGAGAATTTCTGTTCCTCGTCGAGCGGCAGGACGCTCTCGTCGTCCTCCCAGGAGCCCGACATGAAGTAGCGGAAGCTCTCGCCGCCACCCGCGACCGACAGCGCGTAACGCTGCTGCCAGGCGCCCCAGTCACTGAACAGACCGCTGTCGCACGGCTGGCCGGGCTGGAGTGAATCCAGATCGCAGCTCGGCAGGTTCCCGCGCAGCCAGGGATTGATGTACATGTAGTCGGCGGTCGCGCCCGAAGCGAGCGTACCCTCGCCGTCCACGCTCGCCTGCACCTCGCTCGGCGGTAGCGTCGTGATGTCCGGCCCGAAGGGCAGCTCGCGCGCGAAGCCCTGCTCCACCGTGGCGGTCCACTGGGCCTGGCCCGTGTGCCCGCGCTTGGTGAAGATCTGGATCACGCCCGCAGCGGCCTCGGTGCCATACAAGGTGGTGGCCGCCGATCCCTTGATGACCTCGATCCGCTCGATGTCGGCGGGGTCGATCAGGTTGAGCGGGCTGGCGATGTCGTTGCCACTCCGCAGCGACGAGCCGGTGGGCGGCACGTTGCGCGCGAAGCCGTCACTCCGCATCCGCACGCCGTCGATGTAGATGATCGGCTGATTGGATTGGGCCACGGATACGTTGCCGCGCAGGCGGATCTGCGCGCCTCCGCCCGCCTGGCCGGTGCTCTGCAGGATGGTGGCGCCGGTCACCCGCCCCTGGAGGAGCGCGTCGACGTTGGCGACCGGTTCCTGCACCTGACTCAGGTCCACCTGGGAGATCGAGTTCCCGACCTCGCGACGGCGGGCTGCACCCGCCGTGCCGGTCACGACGATCTCATCGAGCCCGAGCGGCTCGGTCACCAGGGCGAAGTCCTCGGTGACGGACTGACCGGCGCCGACGGTGATCTGGCGCTCGATGGTGGTGAACCCGATGCGCTCCACCCGCAGCGTGTGGCTGCCGGCGGGGACGTTCAGGATGATGAACCGCCCGTTCTGGGAGGTGAGGGTGCCCAGGCCGGTCCCGACCAGGAACACCTGGGTGGATCCCATGGGGGCTTGGGTGGCGGCGTCGGTCACTCGGCCGGTCACGGTTCCGGTGTTTTGGGCGGCTGCGGATCCCGCACTGCCCAACACCAGTCCCACGGCGAGCCCGCACGCCAGGAGGCTCCGGAACGCATTCCGGGCCCCCCGCTGCACGAACACGGGGACGATCATGGCGTCTCCTCGTCCAAGAAGTACGAAGGAAGCGCCCGAAGCACGGTCGATGCCCTGATGGCAGGACGCCGGCTTTCACTCCGGACATCCCCCCGGACCCCGGGGGGAGGGGAACGGGGCAGCGTAGGCCCCGCCCGACGGCTTTGTCAAACGGGCGTCCGGCCCGCGTCGCACAATCGCATGTGAGGCAGAGGGTTACGCCTTCACATGACCGACGAGGCCCGGGCCGGCACATGCCGACCCGGGCCCTTCTCCCGAAGGAGCGTCAGGGGTGTGTGCGGCTCAGCCGCCCGTCCCGACGTTGGTGTTGGTCTGCTGCTCCGACAGCGCGATCGGGAAGCAGTAGTCGCGCGTGACCAGGTGCGAACCCAGATCGCGGCTGCCCGAGACCTTCTCGAGCGGCTGCAGGTCGTCCTCGGTCAGCCCGGCATCCTTCCACCGCCGCAGGGCCGGCAGACGCCGCCCCTCCAGCCACATCTCGATGGCGTGCTCACGCTTGAAGAAGCCCCACGCCTCGGCCAGGTTGGTCGCCGTCTCGGCCGACATCCCCGCTGCGGTGCGCAGCGCGTTGACCTTGTCCATCGCGCCCTGCCAGTCGCCGTCCATCAGCATCTTCTCGGCTTCGATCAGACGCATCTCGGGACCGGAGGACAGCTCGATGTCGTCCCCGGAGCTCGTGTACTTGGTGGTCGGATACCACGGCACCCGGCCGGGGGAGGTCGGGCAGAAGGGCAGACAGCCCTGCACCGCCGCGTCTCCCGTCTCACCGCCGTCCCGGTAGGCCACCCGCGGGTCGCCATTCGGGTTGGTGGTGGGGTTGAGACCGTAGCCCTCGATCCACGTGTTCCACTGGCTGTGCGCCTTGTAGGGCGTCTTCCCCGTGGCCCAGTAGATCCGGTTGCGCAGGTCGTCCCCGAACCCGTCGTAGTACGGCATCATGTAGGAGAAGCCATCGGAGATCTGGGCCGCATCCGCCGCCGCCTCGGCCCACTTGCCGAGCTGGGCTCGCACGGAGGCGCGTCCCGCGATGGCCGCGTCCTTCACGGCCCCCGACCCCAACGTGGAGGCCTGGCTGAAGGCGGCCTCCGCCCGGTTGAGGTACTCGTTGTTGGACGTGGGCGCGGCCCCGTCGATGACGGCCTGGCACATGTGCTCGCCGTTCATGCGGTTCGCATAGCCCACCCAGAGGTAGGCCTGGGCCAGGAGGCCGGGCTGCGACTCGCCGCCCTGCTCCTCGATCACGTCCACGGCCTTCTCGGCCAACCAGCGCGCACGCTGCGACCAGTTCCAGTGCGTGTTGTCCACGTCGTCCGGCAGCTCACCGTCCTGCCAGCGCTGGTCGATCCCGAAGCTCCCGGTCGAACCGGCCGGGTGGATCTCACGGGCGATGGCAGCGCTGGTGTAGGCCAGGTAGTTCAGCGCCTGCGCCGTGGCCCGTCCCGCGCCGGCCACGAGGGCCGGCTGGGAGCTCGGGTCGTCCAGGAAGGCCTCCTGGACGGGTCCCGGGTTCACCACGTCGAAGTCGCAGGCCAGCGGCAGCAGAGCCACGCCGAGGACCGGGACGATCCGAATGATCTTGGTCAAGTTCATCGTTCGTCTCCGTCTCAGAACGTCAGCCGCAGAGCGGCCGTGTAGTAGGCGGGCGCCGGGATGTGCTCGAGCAGCGAGCGCACCGCCGAGTCGAACCCGTCGTTGTTGCCCATCTCGGGATCGAGCGTGTTCCAGTCACTGTTCACCCAGCGCCAGACGTTGCGGCCGGACAGGGTGAGGTTGGCGCTCTGGGCACCCCCGAACAGGAAGCGATCCGGGACCGGCACGCTCAGCGTGACTTCGCGCAGCTTGAAGAAGTCCGCCTTGTCGATGGTGTAGTCCGACCGGAACGGCGACTCGAAGCACATGGCGCGCAGCTTGGCCGGCACCGTGTTGATGCCACCGGTCTCCTCGAGGCGATAGGCCTCGAAGCAGCCCGGCCAGCGGACGGAGCGGCTCAGCGCTGCCGAAGCGGCACCGTTGGAGATGTAGTGGCCGCCCTGATACTCGCCGCGGACCGTGAACGTCAGGCCCGCCGGCAGATACAGCGTGGTGTTCCCGCCCAGCGTGAGCGTGGGAAGGTTGGGGCCGAGGCTGCAGCGCTCCACCGGGTTCTCGATGATGGGCGCGGCGATCTCGTCCGGGTTCGTCACGCAGTAGTTGGGCTGGATCACCGGGACCGGCTGACCCTGCGCCACCCACCCGAAGTTGCCGAGCGAGAAGGACGGAACGTCCGAGGGGAGGCTGGAGACCTCGCCCTTGTTCGTGAAGACCGACGTGCCCAGGTCCCACTGGAAGGACTCGCGCTGCAACACGGTGGCGTTGATGGCCAGCTCGTGCCCGGTGTTCTTCAACTCACCCACGTTCTGGAGCTGCGAGCTCAGGAAGCCCAGCGATGGGATCTGGCGCACGTCGAACAGCGCATCCGTCGTGAGCTGGTTGTAGTAGGTGTACTCGATCGACAGACGGCTGTCCCACACCGAGGCGTCGAAGCCCATCTCGAGCTCCGTGGTGCGCTCGGGGCCCAGCTCCGAGTTGCCGACGTTGTTCGGGAAGAAGGCCGGGTTGCCGCCCCAGCCGACCGGATCGTAGGTCCGGACGGCGTCGAAGGCGCCGGGCGCACGGCCCGACTGACCCCAGGCGGCGCGCAGCTTGAGCTGGCCCAGGTCGTCGCTCCAGAAGTCCTCGTCGGACACGACCCAGGAGGCAGACACCTTCGGGTAGGCCTGGAGGCCCAGATCCTGACCGAAGGCGCTGTTGCCGTCCACCCGCAGACCGGCGGTGATGAAGTACTTGTTGCTGATGTCGAACAGGTTCTGCACGAAGAACCCGGCGTTCACCACCCGGATACGCTCCTCGAAGCCGAGCGTCGTACCGGCGGCGTCCACGTCCGGCTCACCGGGACCGGGGAAGTTCTCTCCGTAGGCCTGAGTCTCCAGACGCTCGGTGGCCACGCTCTGCCCGCCCCAGGAGAAGCTGGAGCGGACGGCCTCCGTCAGGTGGAAGTCCAGCGAGCCCACGTAGTCGAATGTCAGGTTGCTGAACTCGAAACGGCCGTTGTTGAGCACGCCCGCCGGCTGCTGCGGATAGCCGAACGGCCGCAGGTTGCGGTTGTCCTGCTGCGCCAGGTCGTACCCGACCGTCAACCGATTCGAGAAGCCCGTCCGGGGCGTATAGGTGGCCGTCAGACCCGTGATCATGTGGTCGATCTGGGTCGTGATGCTCTGCGCCGGCGAGCCGTCCGCATTGCGGACGATCGTGTTCACGACGTCGAAGTCGTCGTCGTTGGCGTAGTTGCGATCGCGGCGGAACGAGTTGAGCGTGATGCCCTGCGCGTTGTTGCCCGCGGGCGTCTGCGTCAGGTCGTCGTTGGTGTACGACGTGTTCCACTGCAGCTGCAGGTTCTCGATCGGGTTGAACGTAAAGTTGCCGCGGACCGTGAACTTCTTCTCCTTGTCCAGCGGCAGCACGCCCTCGTCGTTGTCCCACGATCCAGACATGAAGTAGCGCAAGGCCTCGCCACCGCCGGAGACGGACAGCGAGTAGCGCTGCTGCAGCGCGCCCCAGTCACTGAAGAGGCCGCTGTCGCAGGGCTGGTTGGGCTTGAGCGTAGCGATGTCGCAGCTCGGCAGGTTCCCGCGGAGCCACGGGTCGATGTACATGAACTCCGGCGTACCGCCGGACTCGATCATGCCGTTGCCGTCCACGCCCGCCTCACTCTGCGGGACGCCGTTGCTCAGGTCCGGCCCGAACGCCCAGTTGCGCGCCACCCCGGTCTCGACCTGCGCCGTCCACTGGGCCTGACCCGTGTGGCCGCGCTTGGTGAAGATCTGGATGACGCCAGCCGCGGCCTCGGTGCCGTACAGCGTCGTCGCCGCCGAGCCCTTGATCACCTCGATCCGCTCGATGTCGGCGGGATCGATGGAGTTGAGCGGGCTGGAGATGTCGTTGTTGGAGCGCAGCTGAGAGCCGGACGCCGGAACGTTCTTGGCGAAGCCGTCGCTGCGCACGCGCACGCCGTCCACGTACAGGATCGGCTGGTTGGACATGGCCACGGACACGTTGCCGCGCAGGCGGATCTGCGATCCGCCGCCGATGCCACCCGAGCTGGGGGAGATCGTGGCGCCCGTGATCCGGCCCTGCAGCAACGCGTCCACGTTCTGGGCGGGCTGCTTCACGTCCGACAGGTCCACCTGCGAGATCGAGTTGCCGACCTCGCGCCGACGCGCCGCACCCGCGGTGCCGGTCACGACGATCTCGTCGAGACCGAGCGGCTCGGTGGCGAGCTGGAAGTCCTCGGTGACGGACTGACCGGCGCCGACCGTGACCTGACGGTCGATGGTCGTGAACCCGATGCGCTCGACGCGCAGCGTGTGGGTGCCGGCCGGAACATTCAGGATGATGAACCTCCCGTTCTGGGAGGTCAGGGTGCCGAGGCCGGTCCCGACCAGGAAGACCTGGGTGGACCCCATCGGCGCTTGCGTGGCGGCGTCGGTCACGCGCCCCGTGACGGTTCCGGTTGCCTGGGCAGCCGCGTCGCGCGCGCCTCCCAGCACCAGACCCAGGGCGAGGCCGCCCGCCACGAGGGAACGGACGAAGGTCCGAGCCCCCTGCGAAGCGAACATGGGTACGTTCATGCGTACTCCTCCGAGCGTTGAAGACTCTCACAGCCGGGCTCGGGTAGGGGGCCACGCGAAAGGACGGCCCCTCGAAAGGGACCGCCCACTGCGCCTGAGAGTTGACCGCCGACAGCTCGGACGGCCCCTTCTTCCTACGCCTGGGGACGGTTCCGGAGTCGTCGGAGGAACCGTCCCGCTACGCCGAGGTGGCCGCTGCCGGGGGTTATCGGCCGCACGCCCACCTCACGCCTTACTGTGCCTGAACCGGGGCATAGTGGGGGCGGGGTTGAGGCTTGTCAAATGGCGCGAGCGGGCGGAAACGGCGGTGGAGGTGCGGCCCGCGACGAGGGCGGGACCCCGATCCTGAAGGGTCGAGCTGGTCTCCGGTCGTGCTCCCCCATCGGGGTAGGGGGAGCCCGGGGGCGGTGGAGGTGGCCCGAGGGCGGGACGGCCCGGGCGGACCCGCTGCGAAGGAGCGGGACCGACGTCAGCCGGCCCGGCCTCGGCCCGCCTACGGATCCGAGACCTGGACGGTCGCCTCGGCGGAACGGGTGCCCTGGCTCAGATCCACCACGGTGGCCCGGATGGTGTAGGTGCCCGCGGCCGAATAGAAGTGGTCCCGGATCCGGTTGTCCTGGGTCTGGGCCCCGAAGGCGTTCAGCGAGTCCAACCGGCCGTTCCCGTAGTCGATGATCGTCCCGGCCAGGCTGGTGCCCACCGCCTCGGTGGTGATGAACACCGTGTCCCCCACCTCCACGGACTGGGGGGTCACGGTCAGCGTGATCGCCAGCTCCCCACCGCCCACCTCCACCGAGGAGTCGGAGCAGGCGACCGCCACACCCCACAAGGCGGATCCGGCCAGGAGGACACCCCACACGGACGCGCGAGCTTTCATTCGGATCTCTCCTCGGGATGGAATCGCCGGAGCGGCATTGGCGGGCTGCTACCCCGGAGCGAGCGCCGCGGTGTCACAGTGCGGTGGACGCCCTCCGGCTGGGACGCCACATTCGGGCGGCGCGCTCCCGGACGCGCCGTTCCCCGACCCCACCGTATGACCGCCACCACCGCCATCGCCGGACCCGCCGATTCGCCTCGCACCGCGCGAGGGGAGCTGGGCCTCATGATGGGGGGTGGGGGCGCCCGAGCCGCCTACCAGGTGGGCTTCCTGCGGGTCCTGGCCCGCCGGCACCCGCACCTGACGACGCCCTACATCACCGGGGTCTCGGCCGGGGCCATCAACGCGGCCCACCTGGCCGCCCACCACGGCTCCTTCGGCCAGTCCGTGGAGGAGCTGTCCGGCCTCTGGTCGGATCTGCACGTGGATGACGTCTTCCGCGTGGACGCGGGCTCGCTCGGCCGGAACGTGCTGCGCTGGGGCATGCGCCTGGCCCTCGGCGCCGGTCGGGAGACCGAAGGGGGCGGGATGGCGCTCCTCGATACCGACCCGCTCCGCCGCTACCTGGGGGAGGTGCTCCACGCGGTGGACGGCGAGCTGACCGGCATCGCCTACAACCTGGCCCGGGGGGCGCTGAAGGCGGTGGCGCTCAGCACGGCCAGCTACACCACCGGCCGCTCGGTCACGTTCGTCCAGGGCAAGGGGATCGAGCTGTGGGAGCGGCCCAACCGCATCTCGGTCCAGACCGTCCTGTCCGTGGAGCACGTGATGGCCTCGGCCGCCATCCCCATCTTCTTCCCGGCGGTCCGGATCGCCGAGGAGTGGTATGGGGACGGCGGCATGCGGCTGGTGGCCCCGCTCTCCCCCGTCCTGCACCTGGGGGCGGACCGTATCATCGCCATCTCCACCCGCTACGACCGCAGCGGGCAGGAAGCCCGCGCGCCCCAGATCGAAGGGTACCCCCCGCCGGCGCAGGTCCTGGGCGTCCTGATGAACTCCGTGTTCCTGGACCTCCTGGACCAGGACGCCTACCGCCTCGAACGCATGAACCGGCTGCTGGAGAAGGTGCCGCCCGCCGAGCGCAACGGCCTGCGCCCGGTCCAGCTCCTGCTGGTGCGGCCCTCCGTGGACCTGGGGCGTCTGGCCAAGGACTACGAATCGGAGCTGCCGTCCGCCTTCCGCTTCCTGACCCGCAACCTGGGCACGCGCCGGACCGTCAGCCCCGACTCGTTGAGCCTCCTGCTCTTCCAGCCCGGGTATCTGAACCGGCTGATGGAGATCGGCGAACAGGACGGGGAGGCCCGCGCGGACGAGATCGACCGCTTCCTGGAGGGGTAGGAGAAGGGCCGGAACGCCCCCCCGGCCGGGGGGTCTAGCAGGACGCCGAGACGGGCCTCGTGCCCGGCCGGCAGGACGGAGCGGCGGCCGCCCGGTCGACCGTGCCGTCCCGAGCAGCGGAGGAGCCATGAACGAACCGAAGAAGCTCGCCAGCGAGCGCGAGGCCCGCGAGGTCGCCGAGGCCGCACGCGAGAAGGACTGGGAACACGCCAGCTTCGCCCGGGGCCTGTTCGACGGCCGCGTGGAGCTGGGCCTCATCCAACCGCTGATGGCCCGCGCGGGCGCCGAGGAGGAGGGCGCGGACGCCTTCCTGGAGCGCGTGCACGCCTTCGCGCGCGACCACATCGACGGGGACCGCATCGACCGCGAGGGCCACGTCCCGGACGAGGTCCTGCGCGGTCTCGCCGAGCTCGGCTGCTTCGGCATCAAGATCCCCAAGGAATACGGCGGCCTCGGGTTCTCGCAGACCACCTACAACCGCGCGCTCGAGATCGTCGCCAGCCGCTGCGGCGCCACGGGCGCCTTCCTGTCGGCGCACCAGTCCATCGGTGTCCCGCAGCCGCTGATGATGTTCGGGACGGACGAGCAGAAGCAGAGATACCTCCCGCGCCTGGCGGCGGGTGCGCTCTCCGCCTTCGCGCTGACGGAGCCGGACGTCGGCTCCGATCCCGCCAACGTGTCCACGGAAGCCGTGCCCAGCGAAGACGGCACGCACTGGATCCTGAACGGCGAGAAGCTCTGGACCACCAACGGCCCCCGGGCCGAGCTCATGGTGGTGATGGCGCGCACACCCGCCGCACCGGGCAAGAAGCGCAAGCCCATCAGCGCCTTCATCGTGGAAGCCGATTGGCCCGGTGTGGAGGTCGCGCACACCTGCGACTTCATGGGGCTGAAGGGGCTGTCCAACGGGGTGCTCCACTTCACCAACGTGCGCGTCCCGAAGGAGAACCTGCTGTGGGGCGAGGGCATGGGCCTCAAGCTCGCGCTCATCACGCTCAACACGGGACGCCTGGCCCTGCCCGCGTTCTGCGCGGCGGCCGGCAAGGGCTGCACGGAGATCTCGCGGGACTGGGCCGCGCGGCGCGTGCAGTGGGGGCAGCCCATCGGCAAGCACGACGCCATCGCGCAGAAGGTCGGACGCATGGCGGCGGATACGTTCGCCATGAATGCCATCGTCGCGCTCACGTCCGCCATGGCGGACGCCAAGACCTTCGACATCCGCTTGGAAGCCGCCATCGCGAAGATGTGGAACTCGGAGCGCGCCTGGGACGTGGTCAACGATGCGCTCCAGGTGCGCGGCGGCCGGGGCTACGAGACCGCGGAATCGCTGGCACGCCGCGGAGACGAGCCCGTCCCCGTGGAGCGTTGGCTGCGCGACCTGCGCATCAACCTGATCTTCGAAGGCTCCAGCGAGATCATGCGCCTGTTCATCGCGCGAGAGGCGGTGGACCACCATCTCGAAGTGGCGGGCGACATGGTCGACGCCCGCGCACCCATGGGCAAGCGCGTCGCGGCTGCGCTGCGCGCGGGGCTCTATTACGCCTGGTGGTACCCCACGCGCTGGATGGGCTGGGGACGCTGGCCGCGCTACGCGGAGTTCGGGTCCAACGCCACGCACATGCGGTACGTGGACCGGGCCTCGCGCCGGCTTGCGCGTTCCCTCTTCTACTGCATGATGCGCTTCGGCGGTGGCCTCGAGCGGCGTCAGGCCGTGCTGGGACGCGTGGTGGACATCGGCGCCGAGCTCTTCGCCATGGCGGCGAGCTGCGCCTACGCCGAGAAGCGCGTGCAGGACGACCCGAGCGACACGTCACCGCGGGAGCTGGCGGATGCGTTCTGCCGCCTGGCGCGGCTACGCGTGGAAGAGCGCTTCCGGCACGTCTTCCGCAACGCGGACGCGGGCACATACCGGGTGGCGCAGCGCGCCATGGAAGGCCGCTATGTCTGGCTGGAAGAGGGCGTGGTGCGGGTGACGGAGAGCCTGACGGAGCGGCCCGAGACGCCCGCGCCCACCGGCGCGCGGACCGGCGCTCCCGTGGGAGCCGCCTGACGCCCGGGTCCTGGACCGGGAGGCGCGCGGCGCCTCCCGGCGCGACCGCCCCGGCCGGCCGGCCCGAAGGGTGCCATTGACCCGGTGCGTCCGCCGGCTGAGCTTGCGGCCTGACATCCACGCGGGCGAGGCATCCCGGAAGCCGGTGCGAATCCGGCGCGGCCCCGCCACTGTGAGAGGCAGCGGACCGGCGCTTCGACGCCGGCCCCGCCGGGTGGCCTCGGAGACGCCACTGGGGGCAGGAGCCCCCGGGAAGGCGAGGACGCACCCGCCTCGAGCCAGGAGACCTGTCCGCCCGCACGCGTGACCACTCTTTCGCGGGAAAGAGGACCGATCTCCATGAGGCTGCCATCCGTCCGGGGAAGGCGCGCGATCCGCGCCCTGGCCCTGGCCCTGCTCGCCGGCGCGTGCTCCGAGCCGCCCCCACCCGATGAGCCCATCGACATCGAGGCGCTCCGGCGCATCGTGACCGACGACGCGGGCTACGAACACCGCATGGGGCGCGCCCGCGACCGGGTCATCTCGCTGGTCCCGGCCATCACGGACTTCATCGTGGCCTTCGGGGAGAGCGGGCGCATCATCGCCCGGACCCGCTACGACGAGGATCCCACCCTGGCCAACCTCCCTTCCGTGGGCGGCGGACTGGACCCCAGCGTCGAGCGCATCGTGTTCCTCAAGCCCGACCTGGTCATCGTCTGGCCCGACGTCGGGGATCGGTCGGTCGCGGCGCGGCTGGAGGAGCTGGGCATCACCGTCTATCAGGCCCGGGTGGAGACCATCGCCGACGCCCGGCGCCACGCCATCGGCGTCGCCTCCCTGCTGGGCGCCCGTCCCCAGGCCAACCGCTGGGCCGCGGAGCTGGATTCCACCTTCGCGCGCATCGGTCGGGACGTGGAAGGCAAGGCGCGGCCGGGCGTCGTCTACGTCGCCTCCGCGGCGCCGCCGATCGTCGCGGGCTCCGGGACGTTCGTGGACAGCCTGGTGACGGTGGCCGGCGGCCGGAACGTCTTCGGCTCCGCCCCCCAGCCCTGGCCGCAGATGAGCATGGAGGCCGTGGCCCGCGGGCGCCCGGACGTGGTCCTGGTCCCGAGCGCGGGGGGGATCGACTCAGCCCTGCGTAGCGGAGGCTGGAGCGTGGTGAGCGGCCGCCGGGTGGCGCTGGACCCGACGCTGTTCGGTCGCCCCGGACCCCGCCTCGGTGAGGCCGCGCAGACGCTCTTCCAGACGCTGCACCCGGAACCGGAGCGGTGATCTTCCGCCTGGTGGCGCTGACGGTCGCGGTCGCGGCCGTCGCTCTACTCGGACTCGGGATCGGAGCGAGCGGGCTGGGCCTGGCCGGCGTGCTGGATGTCCTCCGGGGCACCGCCACCGGGATCGACCGCGACATCCTCCTGGGGATCCGGGCTCCGCGGGTCGTGCTCGCCGGTCTGGTGGGGGGCTCGCTCGGGATCAGCGGCGCGGTCCTGCAGGCCCTGCTCCGCAACCCGCTGGCCGAGCCGTTCGTGCTGGGCGTCTCCGGTGGGGCGGCGGTGGGTGCGGTCCTGGCCATTGGGTTGGGCGGCTCGTTCGTGCCCGGCCTGGTCCCGCTCTCCGCGACGGTGGGCGCGCTGGCGGCCACGGCCGCCGTGCTCCGGATCGCCCGCGCGGTGGGGCCGGCGCTCAGCCCCCGCGTCCTGATCCTGGCCGGGGTGGTGGTCAGCGCCTTCTTCAACGCCATCATCCTGCTCCTGCTGGCCCTGTCCAGCACGGAGGGGCTCCGGCAGGCGCTCTACTGGATGATGGGCAACCTGTCGGGGGCCAGTTGGGGCGCCGTCGGCATGCTGGCGGGCTTTGCCGCCCCGGCGCTGTTGTGGATCGTCTCCCAGGCCCGTCCGCTCAACCTGCTGGCGCTGGGCGAGGAGCCCGCGCTCTACCTCGGCGTGTCCGTGGAGCGCACCCGTACCGCTGCGCTGGCGGTCACCTCGGTGCTGGTGGGCGCAGCGGTGGCCGTGAGCGGGATCATCGGCTTCGTGGGTCTGGTCATCCCGCACGCGTTCCGGCTGCTGTGGGGGAGCGATCACCGCCTGCTGCTGCCGGCCTCGGCGCTCGGCGGGGCGGCCTTCCTGATCGCCACGGACACGGTGGCACGCACGCTCGTCTCCCCGGTCGAGCTGCCCACGGGCGTCATCACGGCCCTCATCGGCGTGCCGGTCTTCCTTCTGCTGCTGGTCCGGAGGGGCACGTGAGCGGCCGGGGTGCGAGCAGGCCGGTCGGGGGGCGCCCGTGAGCGGCCGGGGTGCGGGCCGGCCCTTCGGGGGGCGCCCGTGAGCGGTCGCGCTGCGAGCCAGCCTGTCCGGGGGCGCCCGTGACCGGGCCCGCTGCGAGCCGGCCCGTCGGGGGGCGCCCGTGACCGGGCCCGCCTTCGCACTCGACGGCGTACGATTCCGGTACGGCCCGGATCGTCCTCCCGTGGTGGAGGACGTGGGCTTCCGGGTGGACGCAGGGGCCATCGTCGCGCTGGTCGGGCCCAACGGGGCGGGCAAATCCACCCTGTTGCGCCTCATGCTGGGCGCGCTGATGCCGGAATCGGGCACGGTGCGGTACGAAGGCCGGCCGGTCGGGGCGTGGAGCCGCAAGGACCTGGCGGCCCGGATCGGCGTGGTCCCCCAGATCGAGTCCCTGACCTTCCCGGTCACCGTGGGCGAGCTCGTGGCGATGGGCCGCTACCCCCACCTGGGCCTGTGGTCACCGGAGCGCCCCCAGGACCGGCAGGCGACCCGATCGGCCCTGGAGCGCTGCGACCTGACGGACCTGGTCGATCGACCCGTGGCCACTCTGTCGGGGGGCGAACGCCAGCGGGCACGGATCGCCCGGGCCCTCGCGCAGGAACCCACCACCCTGGTGCTGGACGAGCCCACCGCCGCGCTCGACGTGCGGCACGAGATGGCCATCTTCGACCTGCTCGACGACATCCGCCGGACCGAAGGAGTCACCGTGCTGATGGTGACCCACAACCTCAACCTGGCCGCCCGCTACGCGGACCGGCTGGTCCTGCTGGACCGGGGACGGGTGGTGGCGGAGGGCCCGCCGTCGGACGTCGTCCGACACGAGATCCTCCAGCCCGTCTATCGCTGGCCGCTCACCGTGCAGCCCCATCCGGGGCCGGGGCCGGATGCGGGGGTGCCGCAGGTCATTCCGCTACGACCGGACGGGGGGTGAGGAGCAAGCGGCCCCCGTTCCGCCGGCGGACGTGCCGCTTCTCCTGCGCCTCGATCGATGCGGCGACACGCAGGCTCACCCGCCGCTTCTCCTTGATCGATGCGGCGACGTGCGGGCTGACCCGCCATCTCTCGTTGATCGATGATGACACACGCAGGATGATCGCCGAGCGCTTCCGCCTCGGCACGGACCGCTCGCACGACGCCATCGCCCGTCACCTCGGCGGATCTGCTGGCCCGCGCGTGATGTTGTCCCATTCTGCCATGGACGTCTCTACGGTGCGCG
This sequence comes from Gemmatimonadota bacterium, assembly GCA_041390125.1. Taxonomy (NCBI): domain Bacteria; kingdom Pseudomonadati; phylum Gemmatimonadota; species Gemmatimonadota bacterium. The sequence continues at coordinate 54,984 of JAWKQN010000010.1, forward strand.
CGATGACAGGAGTCCCACCCTGCCTGCTCGCATCGCGTTGAAGCGGCTTGGCCGCGCGTGTCGCGCGCCTGGGCGCATCCACCCGATGCGCCGATCCTTCTTGCGCGACTTCGTGCGCCACAGGCCAGCCTGAAGAGCGGCGAAACCCCCTCCTATCTTTGAGCACCCTGCGAGTCGCTCGGCGCCTCGTCGGACTCGTCTCGCCGTTCCTCCGCTTTGTCCCTCGGGTGTCATCATGGGCTTCGCTCCAGCTTCTTCTTCCAGACGCTCGCGTCCGCACGCCCTCGCGCAGCATCCCTCGACTCCTCCCGCCGGTGCGCCCGCACACGTCGGTCCTCCACTCCATCCTTCGCCCTTCGAACTGTCCAACGCCGAGCTGGACGCGCTCGAAGACCTGAGCGACGAGATCGCGTCGCTCGCCGCGCAGATCGACTCCGCGACGCACCGCCAGCTCACCCTGATCGCGGACTTCGACCAGCGACGGGGTTGGGAGCTGTCGGGTCACATCACGTGCGCCCACTGGTTGGCGTGGCGCACGGGAATCGATCTGGGCTCTGCGCGCGAGAAGGTGCGGGCGGCGCGCGCGCTGCCGGGGCTACCGCAGATCAGTGCCGCGCTGCAGCAGGGAGATCTGTCGTTCTCCAAGGTCCGCGCGCTCACGCGCGTGGCCGATGCGGACAACGAGACCGAGTTGCTCGAGATCGCGCTCGGCTCGACCGCCCATCAGTTGGAACGCGTCGTGCGCGGCTGGAAGCGACACGACCGTTTGGACGAATCCGAACGGGAGCGGCTGCGTCATCGCAGTCGTGCGCTCGCGATCTTCCCCGACGGGGACGGCATGTACGTCGTGAAGGGCCGGTTGGACCCGGAGGTGGGCGTGCTGCTGATGCGAGCGCTGGAGGCAGCCGCGGACGCGCTCTTCTGGAAGGGCCCCGACCTGGAGGGCGTCGAGGAGGGGGTGACCCCCGAGCAGCGGCGTGCCGACGCGGTGGGCCTGCTGGCCGAGCGCGCCTTGGCGGCCGGCCTCGACCAGGAGGGGGGCGGCCCGGACGCCCCGATCAGCGGCACGCGGGCCGGCCGCTACCAGGTGGTGCTGCATGTGGAGGCGGAGACCCTCAGCGCCGAGTCCGAGCCGGGCCTGTCCGAGATGGAGGACGGCACTCGCGTTGCCGCGGCAACGGCTCGGCGCATCGCATGCGACGCCGGCGTGGTGCCGATCACGAAGAGCCCGGTCGGACGGGTCCTGGATGTGGGACGGCGGACCCGGAGCGTCCCGGCCTCGATCCGACGGGCGCTGGAGACCCGAGACCGGGGATGCCGCTTCCCCGGCTGCGGCAGGCGGTTCACAGACGCACATCACATCCTGCATTGGGCCGACGGCGGCCCCACTGCGCTCGACAACCTGATCCTGACCTGTCGCACGCACCACCGGCTGCTGCACGAAGGGGGCTGGCGCGTGGAACTGGAGCCGGATGGGCGCGCCACCTTCCGGGGTCCGACCGGAAAGCCCATCCCGGTCGTGCCGCCGCTGAAGCGACGCACGCGGGAGGAGGTCGTGCAGATGCGCGAGGAGTTGGGGATCAGTGCGGCGGGTTGAGGGAGCGCGGCTCCGGACCCGATTGGGATGCAGCCGGCAGTTCTGGCCGGAGGGTCAATGGATCGAGCGAGCGAGCCCCGCACGGCGCGTCTGGCCTGAGGGTCGATGGATCGAGCGAGCGCGTAGCCCCGCCTGGCGGGTGTGGCCCGAGGGTCGATGGATCGAGCGAGCGCAGCCCCGCCCGGCGCGTCTGGCCTGCGGGTCGATAGGTCGAGCGCGCGCGTAGCCCCGCCCGGCGGGTCGCTCGGATCGATCCCGGGGCCGCCCCGGGCCGCGATAGCCCCCCCCGTTCGACGGGTGGGGGAGTCGTGTAGACATGATACGCTTCCTAGACAGAGGTTTCTGTCTATGGTACAATCCCCGTATGCAGACACCGTTCGCCGTTTTGGAGGCTCCCGAGGTGGTGGCCGGCCTCACCCACCCGCTCCGGGCCCGGATCCTGGCCGGATTCCGGGAGCCGCACACCGCTGCCGGGGTGGCCCGCTGGCTGGAGCTGCCGCGGCAGCAGGTGGGGCACCATGTGCGGGCGCTCCAGGAGCAGGGCCTGCTCGACACCGTCGCCGAGCGCCGGACCGGCAACTTCGTGGCCCAGGTCCTCCAGTCCTCGGCAGCCGCCTACGCCGTCTCTCCCAGGGTGCTGGGCCCGGCCGCGCTGGATCCATCAGGTCTGCGCGACCGCTTCTCCTCCCAGTACCTCGCGGCGACCGCGGGGCGGACCCTCACTGAGCTGGGAGCCCTGCGCGACCGGGCGGACGCCCAGGGGAAGCAGCTCGCAACACTGACGGTCGACACTGTCGTCCGCTTCCGGGACCCGGAGAGCCAGGCCGCCTTCGCCCGGGAGCTCCAGGACGCCGTCGCGGCCCTGGTGGCCCGACACCACGACGCGGACGCCCCTGGTGGCCGTCCGTTCCGCGTGCTGGCCCACGCCTACCCCCGCCCAACGGCGGCCGCGGCCGACACCGCTGCCGCCCGGGAGGTGCCATGACCGACCCCCACGACCTGCGGGACGAGCGCGGCGCGTCCGCCGCCGAGCACAGCGCATCCGCCGGCGAGCGCAGCCCATCCGGTGACGAGAGCAGCGCATCCGCCGACGAGCACAGCCGGTCCGCGGAGGAGCACACCCCGTTCGCTGACGAGCGCAGCCCGTCCGCCGCCCCGACCTCGGCCCCCTCGCGAGCCACACTCCACGGGGCTCGACCCCGGTCGGTGGAGGTAGCCGTGCAGATCCAGGCGGACCCCGCGAGTGCGTGGGAGGCGATCAGCACCGCCCGCGGCCTGGAGCGCTGGTTCCCGCTCGAGGCCTCGATCGACGCCGGCGATCCCGGGACCATCACGCTGGCCTGGGGGCCCGACGCCAGGGGGACGGCCCGGCTCGGCGCCTGGGAGGAGGGGCGCCGCCTCGGGTGGATCGAGTCCCACGGTGGGGACGTCGAGGTCACGGTCGACCTCCACGTGGAAGGGCGGGCCGGCGGCACCGTGGTCCGGGTGGTCCAGGCCGGCTTCGACGCCGAGTCCTGGGACGCCTACCTGGACACGCTCGTGTCGGGCTGGCGCTACTTCCTGGACCACCTGGCCCACGCCCTGGAGCGCCACCCGGGGCGGGACCGCACCATGGTCTGGGCCCGCCGCCCCGTCACCCTCGGCCGCCAGGCATGCTGGGACCGCATCCTGGGGAAGGATGGCCTGCTGGAGCTCTCCGAGGGGGTGGGCGGGCCCGATCGCCCGGATGGGGAGGCCGCGGTGCGTGCCTCGGCGCGGATCTGGAGCGGCCCGGCAGCCCGGATCCGGCAGGTCACGCCCGGCATCCACGTGGCTGCGCTGGTTCCGGACCTGGAGGATGCGCTCCTGTTCCTCGAGCTGGAGCCCGGCGGCGACCGGTTCCACCTCGGGGTGTGGCTGTCCCTCTACGGTGACAGCCGGAACCTCGCCAAGGAGCTCCAGGCCGAGCTGGACCGCGCCCTGGACGGGATGGATCTGCAGGCCTGACCCCGGCGCAGGGCGCCGCAGAGGGTAGCAGCGTACGTGGGGTCGGTCCGGGCCAGCCGCGGTCTACCGGAGCTGCCGCCCTTTCCAATCCCGATAGTCGGGCGAGGTCGCGGACAGGACCTCCAGCGCGGCAACAGCGGCGTCGGCGGCGCCGGGCCCGCGGCCTTCGAGCGCTTCCGTGACCCCGGCGTAGACCCGGTCGCGGATCCCATCCGGGAGCGCCCGGAAGGCCTCCGACTGGATCTGCCAGCTCAGCGGATAGCGGAAGACCCGCGTCTCGAGATCCAGCGCCCGGAGGGTGCGTCCCTGCCCGTCCGCGGGCCCGCGGCCTGCGAACGCGCTCGCGAAGCCCGACGTGCCCTGCACCGGGACGGGCAGTCCGGCATCCCCCGTGAACGTGAGCGCCGCCACGAGCTCGCGAACCGCCCGATCCAGGCGTGCCGGCGCCTCCGATGGACCGCCCCCGCGCGCCTCCCAGGCAGCCCGTGTGATCAGGTTCTGGACGTGCAGCTGATGCTCCAGGACCAGGAGGGCCACGACGTCACTGTGGGCGCCCAGGTACGGGACCTCGGACATGGGGCCGCCCGTCAGGTCCGGCGGGAGCGCGGAGGGCAGGAGGGACACCGCCTCGCCGGTCGGCGCCCGGGCGACGTTCCCGCCGTGGCGGAGGCCCTCCGCCCGCCCCGTGACGAACCACCCACCCCAGCGGTGCTCGACCGGCGTTCGTGGCGTGGTCAGCAGCCAGCTGCCGTGTCCGGCGCTCACCCCGGAGCGCAGCGTGGGCCCGGACCCGATCAGGAAGCGTGGCACCCCCCCGCCCCCCAGCGAATAGGTGTCGTGGCACTGCAGGCAGAGATCGTTCTGGCGCGCAGCCCGCGCCCCGCCCTCCCGTTGCTGCGGCAGGAGGTAGAAGACGGGTCCCAGCCGCGGGTCGAGGGCGGCGATCTCCAGGACGTCCGAGCCCGGGACCCAGGCCACGTAGACGTCGTCGCTGAAGTAGAGGGCCCGCGGCGTGGCCGCCGAGATGTGGTCGGCCTGGAGGCTGGTACGCGAGAAGACGAGGACCTGGGAGGAGACGGGGATGCCCAGGGCGTCCAGGAGGGCGGGCAGATAGCCCCGTTCCGTGTCCCAGGCGAGGGTGCGCTCCCCCACGGCCAGCTGCCGTCCGAGACGAGCGACCGGGTCGGCCGCCTCCGAGCGCAGGTAGTGGATGTCCGGGTACTCGCGGTCGTAGAGATGGGTCTGACCGGCAGCCCCGGAGCCGACGGCCGAAAGGGCGCCCGCGATCACGAGAAGCGCGCACGTGCGATCCATGACGGGAACGCTAGGGCTTCGGACGATGGTTGTGAATCCCGGCCGTCGATCCCGACGCGTCACCGATCGGTGATGCAGCAGCACCCGTCTGGTGCGGAGCCTCGAGCGAACGCCCTGCCCGGAAAGGCTGATCAGGCTTGATTCGAGGGTCGTCCGGGCGCGGGCTGGATGACGTCACCGATCAACGACTCAACCACCCTGGAACGGGTCGGTCATGGCCTCGGGAATGGCTTCCTTGCGCGGCTCGTCCGCGCCCGGGATGATGCTCCACCCGCCCTCCGCGGCGGGCCGTCCCCCCAGGGTCCGGTAAGGCGGTGGCACCGCTCAGCTCCCCCTCGCGCTCCCCGGAAGTGATCCGGCTGGCCCGCCCGCGCCATGGCCTGGCCGGGTGTGCGGCGTACGCTCGCGCGGCCATGGGCCTCGGCGTCGTCTTCCTGGGACTCCTGTCCGCTCCCCGGGGTGCCGTGGGGCAGGTCCCGTCCGGAGTGACCGTCGCCGTGGACGGGCCGCCCACCGTCGCGGCCGGAGAGGTGTTCACGTGGTCCGTGACCGTCCGCAACGCGGCGGCCCGCTCGCGTCGGAACGTGGTGGTGGTCGACACGCTGCCCGCCCAGGCCACGGTCGTGGCCATCTCCGGAGGAGGGGTCGAAAGCGGTGGGGTGATCCGCTGGCCGCCCATCGCGTCCCTCCCGGTCGGGGGACCGCCCGTGGTGCTCACCGTCACCGTCCAGGCCCCCGCCGGCGCCGCCACCCTGACCAACACGGCCGTGGTGCTGTCGGCCCAGCCGAACCTGGACGGGCCCAAGGTGGCGTCCTTCACCACCGTGGTGGCGGCGGGCCCTCCGCCTCCCCCTCCCCCGTCGGGTGCCGATCTGAGCATCCTCAAGACGGGCCCCCCCGTGGTGGCCAGCGAAGGGACGCTCACGTATGCGCTGACCGTCCGGAACGGCGGCCCCGACCCCGCGGTCGACGTCGTGGTGGAGGACGTGCTGCCCTCCGCGGGCCGCTTCGTCGGAGCCTCGGGCGGCGGCACCCACGCCGGTGGCGTGATCCGTTGGCCCGTGATCCCCCTCCTGGCGCCGGGCGCCCAACGGACCTTCACGGTCGAGTTCCAGGCCCCGACCGGGCCGAGCCAGCTCACCAATCGGGCCACGGTCCGCTCCGGCACGTCGGACCCCGTCCCCACCAACGACACCAGCTCGGTGCGCACGACGGTGGAGCCCCCGGTCCCGCCGGAGATCGACGTCGGGGTGACGGCGACGGGCCCGTTGAGCGTTCCCGCCGGGGGCCTGGTCACCTACACCGTGGAGGTCGTGAACACACGGTCGGTGCCGGCGCGCGGGGTCTCGCTCCAGTTCCAGCTGCCCCCCAACGCGGCGTTCGTCTCCGCGTCCGGTGGAGCCATCCTCAACGGGGCCCTCCTCGCCTGGCCCCCCATCGCCGTGCTTCCGGTGGGAGGCCGGCTCCGCTTCACGATCACGGTGCGGGCCCCCGGCACGGGGACCCTCGAGGGGATCGCGATCGTCACGACGCCCGGGGATGTCGACCCCGCCAACGACACGGCGCGCGTGGAGACCCGGGTGCAGGGCTCGGCGGGCGGATCCACGGATCTGGAGGTACGCAAGTCGGGGCCTGCGCGCGTCGATCCCGGGGCCGTGGCCGTCTACCGCATCGTGGCCCGCAACCGGGGTGCGCAGTCCGCGTTCGACGTCGTGGTGGCGGACACGCTCCCCGACCCGGCCCTGGCGCAGTTCGTCTCGGCGTCGCCCGCTCCGAGCGCCCATCCGACCCCGCCCGCCGTGATCGAATGGCCGGCGCTGCCGGTGTTGGGCCCCGGAGACAGCGTCGTCTACGAGGTGCGGCTGCGGCTGCCCGTCCCGGGGGCGCGGGTCGCCGACATCGCGTCGGTGCGCTCGTCCACGCCGGACTCGGACCCCACCAACGACGCGGACACCGCCGTCACCGAGACCGGGGGAGCCTCGACGGGCTCGACCCGACTGCGGGTGACCAAGGAGGCCGGCCGGAGCGAGGCCCAGGTCGGAGACGTGGTCCAGTACCGGATCGACGTCGAGGCCGAGGGCGTCCCCGGGGTGGACGTGCAGGACCTGCTGCCCCCTGGGTTCCTCTACGTGCCGGGAAGCACGCGGATCGGGGGCACGATCGCGGCGGATCCGACCCCCGCGGCCGGCGGCTGGCTCGACTTCGGCACGTTCCCGACCGATCCCGTCACCGGCACCCTCCGTCTGACGCTGACCTACCGGGCCGAGATCGGTCCGTCGGCCCCGGTCGGGGAAGGCGTGAACCGGGTGCGCGTCCGGGGTGGCCCCACGACGGAGGAGTCGGAGGCCCGGGTGCGTGTCCGGGGCGCGTTCCGGGAGGAGGGCGTGATCGTCGGCTCCGTCTTCCTGGACTGCGGCTGCGACCCGGCCCAGTTGGACGGCGAGCCCGGCATCCCCGGTGTGCGGGTCTACCTGCAGGACGGGACGGCCGCCATCACCGACTCGGATGGCCGCTACAGCCTCTACGGGCTGCGGCCCCGGAACTGGATCGTGCGGGTGGATCGGTCCACCCTGCCGGCCGGTGCTGCCCTGGTGCGCCTCTCCAACCGGCACTCGGACGACGGGGTGAGCGCCCTCGTGGATCTGACGCGGGGGGAGATGCACCGGGCGGACTTCGGCGTGACCCGCTCGGAGAGGCTCGCCGGTGAGATCGAAGCGCGGCGTCGGCAGCCGCAGGTCACCTCGGCGTTACCCGCCCCCGCCCCGGTGCTCGTGCGCGGGACCACCTTCCGGTCCCTGGTGCCCGCCACGGAGGGGCCCGTGGGTGTGCCGGGCCCGCTCGCGCCGCCCGACCCCGCGATGCCCGCGGCTGCCGGCCTCGATTCCACCGCCGTGCCCGGTGCGGTGCAGGCCGAGGTCGAGCGGGATCTGCCCGCGCCCGAGCCGCTGGCGCTGTCGGGCCTGCTCGAGGCCCGGATCGACCTGCGGTCGTCCGGCGTGGCCCTGGCCGGGGCCGACGCCTTCCAGGACCGCCTGACGCGGCTCACGTGGTCGGACGACACCCACGAGCGCACGGCCGGAGCACGAGGCTCGCTCTTCGCACACGGGGCGCTGGGGGACGGGTATACGGTCACCGCCCGGCTCGACACCGAGCCCATCCCCGACGTCCGGGTGTTCCGCGACATCGAGCCGGACGCCTTCTACCCGGTCTGGGGGGACGCCTCGCTGTCCCGCTTCGGCGCGCGCAGCACCAGCCGCTTCTTCGGCGAGGTGCGGCGGGGCGCCTCCTCCCTCACCTACGGCGACTTCCGTACGGGTCCGGGGCTCGCGACGGGCGGAGTGGCGCTTGGGGCCTACGACCGGGTCCTGACCGGCGCGATCCAGCACCTCGAGACGGAGCGCGTCCAGGTCGACGCCTTCGCCCGCCGCGGCCGCTCCTCGCGCGTGGTGGACGAGATCCCCGCCCGCGGCGTGAGCGGGCCCTATTCGCTGAGCCGCGCGGACGGGCTCCTGCACAGCGAGCTGGTGGAGATCGTCACCTACGACCGCAACCAGCCGGGTCGCGTCGTCGCCGTGGAGCGCCTGGAGCGCTTCCAGGACTACACGCTCGAGCCCTTCACGGGACGCCTCCTGCTGCGGCGGCCGGTCCCGGCCGTGGACGCGGCGCTCAATCCGCTCGTGCTCCGGGTCGGGTACGAGGTGGAGGGCGACACCGACGCCTTCTGGACCGTGGGCGGGTTCGCGCAGGTGCGCGCCCACGACCGCGTCGAGCTCGGAGGCGGGTGGATCCGCGACGACGATCCGGTGGGCCGGTTCGACCTGGCCAGCGTGAACGCCGCCGTGGAGGTGCTGGACGCCACGTACCTGATCGGTGAGCTGGCCCGGCGGGACGGCGGCGCCAGCGGGCGGCAGGGCGACGCCGGCCGCGTGGAGCTCCGTCACCGGAGTGACCGCGTGGCGCTCGACGCGTTCTTCGTCGGTACCGATCCGGATTTCGAGAACCCTACCTCGGTCTTCCGCGCCGGCCGCCGGGAGGCGGGCCTCCGCTCCGTCACGGCTCTCGGTGAGCGGACCCGGGCGCTCGCGGACTGGATCCAGACCCGGGACCGCACCACGGGCGGGGAGCGGAGCGGCGGGCTGCTGGCGCTCGAACAGCGCCTCGGGGCGCGCTGGACGGCCCGGGTGGGCTTCCGGGTGGCCGACGAGACCGTGGCGGATCCGCTTCCGGAGGCGGCGGGGGACCCCGACCCCGTGCGTGCCCTCGGCGTGCGTCTGGGCGCGGAGCTCGCGGAGGGCGCGGGGCGGGTGCACGCCGAGTTCGAGCAGGACGTGGTGGACGCGGAGCGGCGCCGGCTGGAGCTGGGCGCGGACTGGCGGGTGCGGAGCGGCGTGCGCCTGTACGCCCGGCACGAGCTGCTCTCCTCCCTGACGGGGCCGTACGGGCTCGCGGCCGGCCAGGAGCGCAACACCACGGTGCTGGGCATCGCGGGAGACGGACCGGCCGGCTCCGCGCTCTTCTCCGAGTACCGGGCCCGGGATGCCTTCGCCGGACGGGAGGCCCAGGCGGCCATCGGGCTCCGCAACCGGTGGAGCCTGGCGCCCGGTGTGCGCCTCAACACATCGTTCGAGCGCCTGGCCCCCTTGAGCGGGTCATCGAGCGGTGACGCGCTGGCCATCACGGGCGCGCTGGAGCTGACCACGGACTCGCTCTGGAAGGCCACCGCCCGCGCCGAGTACTACGACGCCGAAGGCGGAGACAACCTCCTGGGGTCGCTCGGCTACGCGCGCCGCCTGAACGAGCGCCTCTCCCTGTTGGGCAGCTCGGTCTTCAGCGTGGGAATCGGCGGGGCCCGTTCGTTCGAGCGCACCCGCGTCGGGCTGGCCTGGCGGGACGTCGGGCGCAACCGCTGGAACGCGCTCGGACGGTATGAGCATCACTACGAGCGCTCGCCCGACCTGGACGGCCTCGAAGAGCGTAGCCTGGCCCACGTCTTCGCCGCCCACGTCAACGTGCTGCCCCGGCCCGACCTGCTGCTGCGGGCGGACTGGTCGAGCACCTGGAACCGCGCCGAGACCGCTCTCCTCGACGTCTCCGAGACCGCCCACCTGTTGGGCGCCCGGGGCACGCTGGATGTCACCCGCCGTCTGGACGTGGGCCTGATCGGGCGGGCGCTGCTGGCGTCCCTGTCCGACCGCGTCCGCTACGGGCTCGGCGCCGAGCTCGGCCTGCGTATCCGCGGGGATCTCCGGGTGGCGGCCGGCTACAACGTCTTCGGGTTCCGGGACCGCGACCCCGTGGCGGACGAGCGCACCGCGCGTGGCTTCTACGTCCAGCTCGGCTTCCGCTTCGATGAGGGTCTCTTCGGGCTCGGGCCCGAGCCCGTCATCCCGGTCGTCGATCCCGCCTGCGCCTGCGCGGACGAGCCCGATCCGGCGGCCCTGAGCGTCCACGTCCTGCCCCAGGGCGTCTCCGAGACCCTGGACACCGTATGGGTGGTGACCCGCAACGAGGGCACCGCGCCGGCCGAGGCCGTCGTGCTCGAGGTCCGGGTGGATTCGCTCGAGGTGCTCTCCACCAGCCGGAGCCTGGGCGGGGCCGCGGGGGGCCTGGGGTGGACGATGCCCCGGCTCCCCGGCGGCGCCGAGCGGGTCGACACGCTGGTGGTGCGCGCGTCGTGCGGTCAGGTGAGCCCCGGCCACGTCCGGGCGGTCTTGACCACCCGAACGCCCGAGGACCGGTCGGACAACGAGGACGGGGCCACCCTGGACCTGCGCGCGGACGCAGCGGGATGCGGGTCCATCCCGCCGGATACGACCCCGAGGACCGAAGACACGCTTCCGACGCCACCGGACACCGCGTCCCCGCCGGTCCTGGACGATGATCCCGGCTCCGACGGGGGCCCGGACCTTCCGCCCGTGGATCCGCCCGGGCCCGGCCTCGACCCGCGGAACCGGCCCCGGCCGGGCGGCGACACCGACGGCGACCCGCTGCCCGACCTCCGCATCCAGGCCCGCCCGGTCTCGACCGACCGGACCACGGATCGGGCGATCTGGTTCGAGGTCACCACCTGGAACGCAGGCAGGGCTCCCGCGAGCGACGTCGCCCTCACGGGATCGGTTCCCGGGACCGTGCGCACGGCCACGGGCCTCCTCCCCCGCTTCGTGACCGCGTCGCTGGATCCCTCCGGGGCCTCCGCCCGGCCCGGAGTGGAGCTGGACGGGGCGGTGCGCTGGCCCCTCCATGCGACGCTGGCGCCCGGCGACTCGCTGCGGGACTGGGTGGCGGTGACGGTGCCGTGCGCGGACGGCGTCCGGGGCCGCGTCGACTTCGAGCTGCCCTTCCGGGTGGCGGCCCGGGACCGGGGCCGCGCCCTGCCGGAAGGACAGGCCTCCGCCACCTGGTGGATCGACGCCGACTGCCCGACCCCTCCACCCGCCACGGATACCACCGACCTGGCGGTCGACCTCACCGCCGCCGACCGCACCGTGGTCCGGCCCGGCGAGCGCGTGGCCCTCCTGGTCCGTTCGGACAACCTGGGCGAGGTGCCGGCGCTCCGGATGGTCACGTCCGCCCGTCGCCCCGGGGGAGCGGCCTTCGAACGGGGCTCGGCCCGGCCGCCCCGGCTGGCCTCCACACAGGGGGGTCAGGTGGAGTGGACGCCGCCCTGGGACCGGTTCGAGCCGCGCGAGACCAGCACGGACTCGGTCTTCCTGATCGCGCCGGACAGCACGTTCTGGGTGCATGCCCGGGTGGCCTCGGCGAGCCCCGAGCGGCGATACGACAACAACCGCGACTCCGTCGCGATCGTGGTCTCGCGCGACCCGATCCCCGACCTCGAGATCAGCATCAGAGCTCTGGTTCTGGATCAGTGCCCTTCCCGGCTCCTGCTGGTCACCACCAACCGCGGATCGGGCTCCGCGGACGGGCTGGCCTGGACGGTCTCACTGCCCGTCGAGGCACGGCTGCTGGACGCGTCCGGTCGCGTCCGACGCAGGCCCGCTGAATGGAGCAGCCCCACCCCGCTTGCCCCCGGCGCCTCCCGGACCGACACGCTGCGGATCCGGTTCGGCGCGGACGGGGGCGGGCCCCTGCACGCGCGCGTCCGCAGCAGCACCGCCGACGCGGATTCCACCAACAACCAGGCGATGGTCATGGTCATGCTCCAGGACACGCTCTCGGTGGCCTGCTGTGGCACCTCCACCTGTGCGCTCTGCGGGGTGCCCCCCTGGCTCTGGTGGCTGCTGTTCCTGCTCGCGCTCCTCCTCACCGCCTGGGGGATCTACCGGAAGCGCCGCTACGGGCGTGTGTTCGCCCGTTGCTTCCGGCGCTTCACGTTCCTGCGGGGGTCCGAGATCGAGGGCCATCTCCGGGACCTGCGGGATCCCCGCAACCGCGGGCTCGACGAGATCCGGCGCTTCCACGACCGGCTGGGACCGCAGCCGTGCATGGACTGGCGGATCACGGTGGAGATGCTGCACGCCTACCGGGATCATCAGGCGTGGTCGGAGATCTACCTGCTGATCGCCCGCATGCCTCCCGCCCTGGCCCGCCAGCCGATCGTGCGGCGCCTGCACGCCTTCGCGCTCCACCGCGACGGCCAGAGCGGCCGCGCGGAGGCGGAGCTGCGCGACCTGCTGCGCACGCAGGGGCCGCGAGCCTCGACGCTCGGTCAGCTGGGACGGATCCACAAGGATGCCTGGGACGAGGCGCGGACCACCGATCCCGACGATCCCGCTGCCCGCGGCCTCCTGGACGAAGCCATCGCCACCTATCGACGCGGACACGACGCCGATCCGGCCAATCCCTACCCCGGTCTGAACGCGCTCACACTGAGTGGGTTCCTGGACGGGGCGCCGGCGTGGCGCGACCGATTGCACGAACAGGTTCGCGACGCAGCACGTCGGAAGGCCGCGGAGTGCGGGACCTGGACGGACGCGGTGCGGACGGCCTTTGCGTACTGGGTGCACGCCACCCGGGCGGAGCTCGCGGTGCTCGATCGGAACCCCGACGAGGCCCGCTCGGCCATGGACGCGGCCCTTGACACCCACCATGTGGTCTGGCAGGTCGAGACCACGACGCGGAACTTCCGCTTGATCGCCGATGCCTGGGTGGCGCGGGAGGGCGCGGCCCCCGACTGGCTGGTGGCGCTCATCGCCGATCTGGAGGGTCGGATGCAGGCCGAGCGTGCTTGAGGCCGTGGGGACGGCCCTCCGCCTCCGCTGTGGGCGGGTGGAGGTGGACGCGGCCGTGGGAACGGCCTGGCTCCTGGAGCCGGACCTGGCCGTGGCGTGTGGGCACGTGGTCCAGCACCTGGCGGACGTCCCGTCCGGGGTGGCCCGCCTGGTGTGGGGACCCCACAGCGTGTCGGGCTCGTTGGAGCGGTTGGACACGACGACCCACGTGGCCCTGCTCCGGCTCGCCGGGCCGCTGCCCGGGGCGGACCCGTGGACCGTCGCGCCCGCCCGGCCCGGCCCGTGCTCCTTCGTGTACGCCGGCGCCCCGGGCCCCACCAGGGAGGGGACCGTCGTGCGGGTCGACCCGTCGGTGGGCCGGCGGCCCGGTCGCCTCCTGGTGTACGCGCCCGAGCTCGCGGAGGCCATGCTGACCACCGGCCACCCCTATGCGGGGGTCCCGGTCCTGGTGGATGGCGCGGTGGTCGGGCACACCGTGGACGCGATCGAGGATCCGAACGATCCCACGCGCTCGTTCCTGGGCCTGATCGACTGCGCTCCCGCACCCGTTCTGGACCGGCCCTCCGCGGATCGGCCGCTCCCCCCTGCCCCGGGGCCGGCCCCTGGAACCGAGGGGGCCGCTCACCGGCCGCCCCCCCCTCCCGCCCCGCTCCGCGTCCTGCTCAGCTACCGGGCCGTGGAAGCGCGCGGCGGCTCCGACGAGGACTTCGCGAAGTCGCTCTTCCACCGGCTCGGCACCTTCGGGATCGAGGCGCAGCTCGAGCCCCACATCCTCTTCGGGGACCCGTCCCCCGGCGCCGTGAAGACGGCTGCACGCTCGGTCCGCGTGGCCGTCCTCCTCCACAGCGCCCAGTGGAGCCGGGAGATGGACCCACTCCCCGTCGTGGAGCCCCTCCTGCGGCGGGCGCGCAAGAAGCCCGAGGTGCTGACGGTGGCCGTGGGCCGACTGGACGAGGCTCCACTGCCGCCGGCACTCGCCGGCCTTCCCCTCATCGACCTGGCACCGCTGCGCCTCAGCCTCGACGGACGCTCGGCTCCGAGCTGGGGCGCCGTCGAGACGCTCGCCCGGTCCCTGCGCGGGCTGGTGACGCCGGACGCGCCCACGTCCGCGGCTGCACCCTCCGCCGGGCCCGGCACACCCGCGCCGGACGTCGCCCAGCGCGACGTGCGCGGCCTGGTCGACACCATGCTGGAGGACCTCACGCAGGTCCGCCGGGCGGGCGGCGGGAAGAAGCCGTCCAATCCCCGCTCCATCCACGCCCTGGCCCTCCGCTGGATCGAGACCGGGCTCGGAGGAAGCGACGTGCCCGTCGAGGCGGCCCGCCTCCTGATGGCGGCGTCGGACCCGGAGCGGGCGCTCGAGGTGCTGGACGAAGCGCTGGAGGCCGCGGACCGCGGAATGGAGCCGCGGGATCTCGCGCGCCTGCAGCGCGCGCGCGGCGAGGCCCTGGCCGAGCTCGGACGGACGGACGAAGCCCTCGACGCGCTGGAGGCGCTGTCGCGGGCCGAGCCGTTGGACGCCTGGACGGGCGGGATCCTGGCGGGGGTCTACAAGCGGCAGTGGTTGGCCCTGGGGAAGCGCCGCCGCTCCCTGCTGCTCCGTGCCTACCAGACGTACCGCGACACCTATGCGCGTACCCTCCACTACTACCCGGGCATCAACGCCGCCACCCTGGCGCGTCTGCTGGGCAAGGAGGACGAGGCGCGTGCCCTCGCGACCCGCCTGCGCGACCGGCTGAGCGCGGAGAACGACCTGTACTTCTGGGACGAGGCCACGCTGGGCGAGGCCCACCTCCTCCTGGGCGATCACGACGCCGCGGTCCGCGCGTACGAGAGCGCCGTGGTGCAAGCGCTCGAGCAGCGCAATCGGCGGGCACTCGTCTCCATGCGACGACAGATCCCGCTGATCCTCGAGGGATCGCAGGATCCGTCGGCGGACGACACCGCGCGCGTGCTCGCACAGCTCTTCGACGTCGGGCACGTCGGCGTCTTCGCTGGACTGCGCGTACAGGAGGGTTTTCCGCTGGAGCGCGAGCGTTGGGTGCGCCGCGCCCTGCGCGAGGCGCTCGAGCGCCACGACATCGCGGTCGGCTGCGGCTGCGGGGAGGCGGGCGCGGACCTGGTCTGCGCCGAGCTGCTGCTCGAGCGCTCCGGAGAGGTGGAGATCCTCCTGCCCTATCCGCGTCGGCTCTTCCGCGCGGATCTCCCCGATGCCCGTTGGCGCGAGCGCTTCGATGCCGTCGTGGGCCATGAGCGCTGCAGCCTCATCGAGCTGAGCGACACACGGCCGCTGGACGCCGCGGCCGCGCGGATGCACGCGGCCGCGGCCGCCCTGGATCGGGCGATGGAGCTCGCCGGCCGACGCGAGGAGCGGGCCACGCTGATCGCCTTCTGGGACGGCGATGCGCGCAGGGCGCGCGAGGCGTACGTGGTGCAGGCCGCGCGGGATGAAGGGCTCGAAACCGATGTGCTGCGCCTCGACGCGGCCGATCGCTCGGATCCGACGCCGGCCGCCGAAGCGGAGGCCGACGCCGCGACGAGCGACGCCGCGCCGCGCGCAGCCGAGGGCGGGGGCGCGGCCCCACGCCTGCGTGCCCTCGATCTCGAGGTCGCCGTCGACACCGAACCGGAGCGTCTCCCGGGCGCCTATCGCACCCGCCACCTGCTCGTGATCGGCATCGATCGCTACCGTCACTGGAATCGACTCGAGAACGCCCGGAGCGATGCCACCGCCGTTGCCGGCGTGCTGCAGGATCGCTTCGGCTTCACGCTCTCCACGGCCCTCTACGACGAGGAAGCGACCCGCACGGCGATCGAGGAGGCGTTCATCGGCGGGCTCGTCGAGGGGAAGGGCGCGAGCGGTCGGGTGCAGGCCGACGACCTAGTCGTGCTCTTCTTCGCCGGACACGGCCAGACCGAGCGCCGCGCCAAGGACGACGCGGAGATCGGCTTCCTGGTGCCCTGGGAGGCGCCGCGCGTGGGACGCTCCGCGCTGCTGCGCATGTCGACCGTGCGCGAGTGGACCGACGACCTGGCTGCGCGCCACGTCCTGTTCATCTTCGACTCGTGCTTCTCCGGGCTGGCCACCACGGGCGGCGGGGGCGGCGGCCGTCCCGGGTTTGCGCGGCGGGTGATCACCGCCGGCGCGCCCAATCAGAAGGTGGCGGACGGGGGCGACCTGTGGCCCAACCACTCCATCTTCACGGGACGCCTCCTGCACGGCCTGACGGAGGACAGCACGTTGCAGCGGCCCATCCTCGAGCTGGAGCTGGCCGGATATCTCGCCCGCCACGTCCCGCTCGATGCCCGGCGCGCGGGCGCGCCGCGGCAGACCCCTTCCTATGGCGCGCTACCCAGCCATGGAGGGGATACGATCGTGCTGACCGAGGGTCCGATCGGCTGAAGGTCGGCCTCCGGGTCCGATCGAGGGGCTGTCCCGAGGCCCGGCCGGCTCGGGCAGGGGCCTCCCTCTACGGCGATCGCGGTCGTCCCGGGGCCCGCGGCGGCCGGAGCGGCCGAGGCCCGGGAGGCCGCGGCGGCCGGGTCTGGAGCGTCGAGACGGGACGCTCGACCGCGTCCGCGGCGGCCGGGGGATCGTCCCGTTCGACCCGGGGCGGTTCCGGCGCGGCGTCGTCGGGCGCCGGAGCGGCCGGGACCGGAGAGCCTGTCTCCGCACGTCCGGCGGTCGGCGCGGTCGTCACCTGCAGCGGCGCCCCGTCCCGCAGCAGCCAGGTCGCGATCCGACCGCGCGCCTCCGGCCGCGACAGATAGCCGAGGTGGGAGACCGCCTCCCCTCCCCGCAACGTCCACGACTCCTCCGCCGCCGCACCGACCGACGCGGCGGGCACCACCAGATCGTTGGCGCCGCCGAAGAGATCCCCGATCTGTCGATCCAGGAGCGTACGGAGGATCCCCGGGCGGGTCGCCGACGTGATGTCGGAGGCCAACCCGTACCACTCGACAGACGGCGGTGGCGGGGTCAGGCCGGAGAGGAAGGCGGAGCCCGGCGCCATCGCCTGGATGCCGCGCAGCTCGCCCAGGCCACCGACCGCGAGCCGCTTCATCAGCTCCAGGACGGTTCCTCCGAGCTCGGTGGGATCGGCCAGCGCCAGCAGGTTGGTCAGCACGCTGAGCAGGGTCTCCAGGTGCGCCAGGTCCGCGAGGGGCGTCCCCCCGTCGGGGCTTCCCGCGCACACGAGCCGCCGCACCGACAGCGGCGCTTCGCTCGCGCGCCCCCGTGCAGCGAGCGCCCGACCCACGAGGCCGCCGCGCGAATGGCCCAGCACGTCCACGTCGAGCCGGAGGCCGGCGGGCAGGCTCGCGACCATCGCGTCGACGGTCTGGTCCGGGTCCTGGGACAGGGTCGCGTGCTCGAAGGCGATCACCCGTCCTGCATACCGGCCCGCGACCTCCTGCAGGAAGGCCGGGGTCAGGTCCCGGACCGTGCGGGTCGCGCCGCCGAACACGCCGTGCAGGAGCACCAGCGTCGGGCCCTCGCCGAGCACCGGCCACTCCTCTGCCTGGACGGGCCGGACCGTCGCGGCGTCTCCGTCCGCGTCCATCCACATCCAGCGGCCCGGCCGTCGGCGCGTCTCCCAGCGCGCCACCGCATTCCCGATCAGGGGTTCGGCGAGAGGGAAGAGGACCCGGTCCACGAGCAGCTTTCCCGCAAGCGCGCCGACGGCTCCCCGCGCATCCCGGCCGTCGGCTCCGCGCGCATCCTCGGGAACCGCTGCCGGCGGAGGTGCGGCGATCCGATACCGACGCCCGCGCGTGCCCTCTGCCGCCGGGTCCGCGCCCCGCGCGCTGCTCAGTCCGGGCTCCGGGAGATGCCAGCGCACCAGACCCCGGTCGTCCGTGGTGAGCAGCAGCTCGCTCCAGCCCTCCTCCGCGTCCGGTGCGACGTACTCGATCGGCGCCCCGCGGCTGCCCGTCCCGCTCTCCACCGGGAAGCGGTCCGCCGAGACGAAGCCGTGCTCGGCCATCAAGGCCTGCAAGCGACCCGCCGGACTGTCCGACGGAGGAAACGCGGACGGCGAGGTGGCTCCGTTCTGACGTCGCGGCGACGCCGTCGACGGGGACGGACCGGCGGCGGTCGTCGTGTCGGACGCTCCGCTCGTCGGGCGCTCCGCCCTCTCCGGCTCCGGCGCGGCCTCGGCCTGGACCCGGGCAGCCTCCACGACGGGCTCCGCCGCACTCTCCTCCGGAGCGCGCAGGACGAATCCCACCGACACGGTGCCCCAGTCGTCGGCCGGGACCAGCGTGAGCCCACGGGACGCCGCCGCCGGCGACGCCAGCAGCTCCGCCAACGGGCTCGTGCCGCCGCGGCTGGCGGCCCGCTGGGAGACGTCCAGGTCGGTCTCCTGCCGCGTGAGGAAGAACTTCAGGACCTCGATGCCTTCCTGCGGTGAGGCGACCCATGGATTGGCGCCGTACGGGAAGCCGTCCTCCCAGCTCACGGTCGTGCCCTGGCCCGCCGTCAACGAAACCCATGGGTTCTGCGGGCTGCTGGGGTGCAGCCACACGCCCGACAGGATCGGGACCACCTCGCCGGTCATCCGGAAGTCGAAGCCGGTCACCCAGATCTTCTCCACCCCCGTGTGCACCAGGCGGATGTCGATCCGCTCACCGGCCGTCAGGGCCGGCAACGACTCGCCGTCCGCAGGCACGACGGGCGCCCAGGATCCGTCCGCCGCCTGGCGCACCAGATCGACCCGGACCTCCCGGGCGACGCGACTGCCCGGATTGTCGATCGCGAGGGTGAAGCGGTAGCGCGACCAGAGGCGGAGGTTCTCCACCACCTGCGCGGCGCCACGCTCGTCCGCCGGCTTCGGCGGCATCATGAACTCGCCTCCCTCGGAGACCACCACCCAGTGCGGTCCGTCCAGCCGGGGGAGTCCGGAGAGCTCCGCGGGGGGCTCGCCCGCCACCAGAACCACCTTCACGGATTCGCCGTCCTCCACCCGCTCGAGCAGGCGCCGCTCCTGATCGAGCCTGCGCGCCATCTCGGTCCAGGCGGCCGGATCCTCGTGGCCCGCGCCCAGCATGCGCACACGCAGACGGCGATCTCCGAAGTCGCGCGCCACCTCCACGGCCCAGGCCCCGGCGGCGATGGCACCCGCGTCGTCCCCCTCCACGTCGGCGAACGACTGCACGGCACCCACGCGGGTCACGCGCAGCGTGCCCAGTTGCGACGCCTCCGTTGCCTCACGCGTACCGGCCGGATGGACGGCCCACACGGACCCCACCTGCAGCCCGTGCGCGGCACCTCCGGCCAGGGTGACCTGCGCCCCCTGCCGGTCCGCCACCTTCACGAACGCGAGCGGCTCGATCTCCTCGGTGTCGAAGAGCAGCCGATGCTCCGCGCCTTCGATCTGGGGATGCTGACTCGCGCTCTTGGCCCGCGCCGCGCTGGTGACCTGCACGGCCACCTCGTCGAACACGTCGCGGTACGTCGCGCCGGGCGCCGCGTGCAGGAGCGCCTGATGCAGGAACCAGGTGAGCGCCCCGTGCTTCACGGGCGGGCTGTGGCCGCCCACTTCGTGCTCGTACGACAACTCCGTATCGCGACAACCGGCGATCAATACGTAGTGACCCTGCGGGGAGCGCCACCCCGACCCGCTGCGCTGGCGGGACCGCTCCAGCGCCGCCCGGTCCTCGGGCGACAGCCGCAGCGGTTCGAGCAGTTGCGCGGGGCGCCGGTCCGCGGGAACCGCGCGCGCGACGAGGTCGCCGCCGCGCGAGATGGTGCCCGAGTGACAACAGTCGAAGATCATCGTGATGTTGTGCGTCCGCTCGCCGAGCCGCAGCAGCTTCGCGTGGATCTCGTCGTCCGTGATGTCGAGCACCTCGGGGTGATCCGCGAACTCGTCGGGCTGTGACCAGCGCACCGCGTCCGACGGTACGATGGTGCTGTCGTGGCCATCCGCCTCGTCGAGGTCGCGGTCGGCCACGCGCGAGCCGTGGCCGGCGTAGAAGACCACCACCATGTCCCCGGGGGACGTCTCCTCGATGAGGCCGTCGAACGCCTCCAGGATCCGCGTGCGCGTCGCGTCCTCGTCCGCCAGGAAGCGGACGTTCGCAGCCGGGATGCGGTACTTGTCCTCGAGCAACGCCCGCATCAGGCGCGCGTCGTTCACGCACCCGGAGAGATCGGCGACGCTGTCGCTCGCGTAGCGATCGATGCCGATGACGAGCGCGCGACGGCCCCGCGGCGGATCCGACGTCATGGACTGCTCCTAGCCGAGCCGCTCTTCGAGCGCCGCCAGCCGATCGAGGATGGAGGGACCCTGGCCGTTCCGGTGCTCGGCCCAGCCGGGCCCACCCCGTCCACCCCGACCCGAACGGGGATCGGCGCCCCGACCGCCGCTGCCGGAGCGGGGGTCGGCACCACGGCCCCCGCTGCCCGAGCGCGGGTCGGCGCCCCGCCCGCCACTGCCGGAGCGCGGATCGGCACCGCGACCCCCGCTGCCGGAGCGCGGGTCGGCACCGCGGCCCCCACTGCCGGAACGCGGGTCGGCACCGCGACCGCCGCTGCCCGATCGCGGGTCGGCACCACGGCCCCCGCTGCCTGAACGCGGATCGGCACCGCGGCCGCCGCTGCCCGAACGGGGATCCGCGCCGCGGGAGCCGGAGCCGTCCGCCTCGTCGTCGGCCTGCGCCCACTCCTCGGCGTCGGACGCGGTCCCCACCTGCGCCTCCAGGGCCTCCAGGCGGTCGCAGATCGTGTCGAGGAAGTCCGTGAGGCGGTGCAGATAGTCGTCCAGTTCACGACCAGCGTCTTCGTAGCTCCACATGGTTTCCACCCTCGGTTGAGGTCAGGACGGTGCGATCGACGTGTCTGTGCCTGCGGGCCCGCGGCCGGGCCAGCCCAGCCGTTCGAGCGTGCGGGCGCATTCCGCCCGACGAGCGTCTCCTCCGGCGGCCACCCGACAACTCTCGAGCGCCAGCGGAAGGAAGACGGGATTGGTCTGTGCGTTCGGCTCGGCGAAGCCCCGCAGGAGCCGGTCGGCGACCTCGGGCTCCCCGGCCTCCAGCTCGAGTCGGGCTCGAACCAGCCGCTCCACGCTCAGCGGCGCCAGCAGCTCCCAATACAGGAACGACGGGGGCGCCTGCGCCGTGAGCGCGCGGAACTGCTCGAGGGCGGCGGTGGAGTCCCCCGTGCTCAACGTGATGTGTGCCGCCAACGCGTCGGCCAGGCTGCTCGTGTAGGCCTGGTCGAGGGGATCCTGCCCCGCGGCGATCTCCCGCAGTCGCTCGAGCGCGCGCTCCGCCGTCGCGCCGTCTTCGTTGCGGGATGCCCAGAACCCGAGCAGCCACAAGGACGTGCGGTAGTCGATCCCGGTCAGGTCGGGGCCGGCCGCGGCCGCGATGTCGTCGGCCCCGCGCCGGCCGATCGATTCGAGCTGGGGGTACAGCGCGCCCACCAGCACCGCCAGCTCGGACCAGCGCGTGAGCTCGGCCTCCCGCGCGGCGCGCCAGGCCGGTCGGCCCTTGCTCCACGCAGGAGCGGCGGCCGCCAGGGTCACACCGGACGCGCCCGCTGCAGAGGCGTCGAGAAGGGCCTGCACGGATTCGAAGCCGTCGGCCATCGCCTCCAGGAGCCGCCCGGCGTCCTCGACGCGGTTGCCGACCAGGAAGGAGCCGGTCAGACCCACGAGGGCGTTCCAGCTCCGGTACCCCGCGTTGGGATCGGCCACCGTGTCGCCGACCAGGAGGGCATGGTAGAGCACCTCGGAGCACGCGCGCTGGTCGCCGTCCATGCCGAGCTGGGCGGCCGCATAGAGCACCTCCCACGGCCACTCCCGCAGCCGCGGGCCCGGGTCGAGCGTCGCCGCTCCTCCGTCGGCGCAGCCGATCATGAGATCGATCTGCGCCTGCAACGCGGCGTCGGGTGAACCGTCCACGAACTGCTGGCGCGCTCTGCGGGCCCGCTCCAGGTCCCCCGCGCGTGTGAGCTCCTCGAGGCGGTGGAAGAGGACATAGCCGGCGAGCGAGTCGAGGCCCTGCGCACGTTCGAAGGGTCCGGGAGCGGAGGAGGGCACCATGCGGGGCGCCAGATGCCGATAGGTCTCCCCCAACTGCGCCCAGGCCACGGAGAAGAGTGAATCCTCCGCCAGCGCCGCTTCGAGATGCCGGACGGCGGCTTCCGCGTCGTTGGCCACGTACGCCTGGACCCCGCGCGCGAAGCTCTCGGCGCGTCCGGTCAGCGGCAGGGTCAGCGCCCGGTCGATCAGCGCGGACGCCGCTGCCGGATCGTGGATCCAGCTCGCCGCCTGGGCTCCGCGGATGCCGGCTACGCCGAACGTGGAGTCGAAGGCGAACGCCTCGCGGAAGTGGCCGAGCGCGTCGCTGAACTTCGCCCGCCGCAGCGCCGCTTCGCCGAGGAGGAAGCGGGCGACGGCCTCGGGCGGGCGGTTTCCCAGGTCTGCCTCGACGTCGGGCACCTCCGTCTCGATGAGGCGGGGCAGGAGTCCGTTGAGCGCTCGGAGCCCGGCCCGCCAGGCGTCCCCCAACGCGGCTCCGGCGTCGGCGGAGGCGATCGCGTCGCCGTCCCGGACCCCGTGCAGCCCGAGCAGAACGCGCGCCGAGTCCCCCTGCTGGATGACCCGACCCCAGACGAAGAAGCTGCATCCACGCGAGCGCGCGAGCTCGGCCATCCGACCCAGCTCCAGCCGGCGGGGATCGTTGCGGGCCTCGGCGTCCAGGAGTGGCCATCCATCCAACCACTGCAGGGGCTCGACGCCGTCGAGCGCATGACCGATGACGGTCGCGACGTCCTCGCCCACCGAGGCGCCGCCCTGGGAGGCGAGGGAGGAGACGAGCGGGAAGACCATGATGCGGGTCGGCGCGCCCGGGTCGGCCGCGCCTCGCCCCAACAGGTGCCGCCCCCCCAGGGCGGCCACGGCGAGGACCAGCAACGCGGCGCCGGAGCGCAGCACCGCGGCGCGGCGACGGGGCGGGGGGCGGATCCGACCCGGGCGCCGGCCGCGATCGGGCGCCGAAGCGTGTTCGAGCGCCCGGATCGGATCGATGCCGGAGTCGGGTGTCGGAGTCAGGCGCGGGAGCACCAGGCCGCCGAGGAGGCGCTTCGCCTGCATCTCCTCGAGACGCGCCGCCACGTCGGCGGCGGATCCGGGGCGCCCGTCCGGATCCTTGGTCAGCAGTGCCGCCACCAGGCGCGACAGCGGCTCCGGGACCGAGCGATTCAGCTCGCGCACGGCGGGCGGATCGAAGCCCACCACGTTGCCCAGCGTGTGCAAGGGGGTCCGGCCCTGGAAGGGCGTCCGGCCCGCGAGCATCTCGTACATCACCACGCCCAGCGCCCAGAGGTCGGTGCGCGGGTCGACCGCGCGCCCTTCACACTGCTCCGGAGCCATCGAGCGGTACGTTCCCACCGCGGCGTCGGCGGCGGTGAGCGCGGGGTCTTCGGCGGAAGGATCGAACGAGCGCGCGAGACCGAAGTCGAGGATCTTCGCGGCGCCGTCCGGCGTCACCACGATGTTCTCGCTCTTGAGGTCCCGATGCACGAGCCCTCGTTCATGCGCGGCGGCGAGGCCGTCGCAGACGTGCAGGAGGATCCGCAGGCCCGCCTCGGCGGTCAGCCCGCCGTCCACCAGCAGCGAGGAGAGCGGAGTGCCGTCCACGTACTCCATCACGATGGAGTCGCCCGCGCCGTCCTCGACGATGTCGTAGATCTGCACGACGGCGGGATGGCTCAGGGTGGCGACCGCGCGCGCCTCCCGGCGTAGGCGCTGGCGCTGGGCTTCATCGACCGCCGCGCTCGAGCGCACCCGCTTGATGGCGACCGACCGATCCAGCCGGTCGTCGTGGGCCAGGAATACTTCACCCATCCCGCCCGCGCCCAGCGGCCGGATGAGCCGGTAGGCACCGATGGTCTGCCCGGACGGATCCGGTGGGGTGTTGGAGCTCATGGGGAAGGCCTCAGGGGGGATTCAGGCCCTGACGCACGGTACGGCGCGACCGGCGACCGGAGCAAGGGAGCCGTCTTGCTGGGAGCCGGTCGGGCACCGAAGGTATGTGCGTCCTTCCCCGGGAGTGCGCGTGGATGTCCCAGGCCTGAGCGGGCTGGAGCCCGAGTTCACGCTCCTTCGCCCATTGGGCGAGGGCGCCATGGCCGAGGTGTTCCTGGCGCGCGAGGCTGCGCTCGGCCGTCTCGTGGCCATCAAGGTGGTACGGGACACGCTCGCCAGCGACGCCGAGGCCCGCGCCCGGTTCGAGCGGGAGGCCCGCTCGGCGGCAGGCCTCTCCCATCCCAACGTGGTCGAGGTGCACCGCGTCGCCGCTCTTCCCGACGGCCGTCCGTATCTGGTGATGGAGTACGTCGAGGGTCAGAACCTGGCCGACGCCCTGCACGCCGGGACCGTGGACGCCGGGATGGCCCGGGAGGTCCTGCGTGGCGTCGCGTCGGCCCTGGGCGCGGCGCATGAGCGGGGTATCGTGCACCGCGATGTCCGCCCTGCGAACATCCTCTGGGACCCCCGGCGCCGCCGTGCCGTGCTCACCGACTTCGGCATCGCCGGCGTCCTCGAGACCGGCGGCGAGGCGGCGACCCGCCTGACCCGCGCCGGTCAGGTGCTCGGGGATCCGCAGTACACGAGTCCCGAGCATCTCGTGGGCGATCCCGTCACCGGCGCATCGGACGTCTATGCCCTGGGGATCGTCGGCTATCAGCTCCTGGCCGGGCGGGGCCCCTACGCGGCCCAGGGTTCCGCGCGGATCGCGGCCGCCCACCTCCGGGAGCAGGCGGTCCCGCTGTCCTCCCTCCGTCCGGATCTGCCGCCGGCCCTGGCACGCCTGCTCACCGCCTGTCTGGCCAAGCGGCCGGAGCAGCGACCCCGGATGGCCGACCTGGTGGCCCACCTCGAGCGGCCGGACGACGTTCTCGTGAGCGCCAGCGGTGCCCGGGGCCGCACCCAGTCGCTGGAGGCGGCGGTCGAACAGCTCCCGGCGCTCCAGAGCTTCCTCCAGGAGCTGAAGCGGCGCCGGGTCTTCAACGTGGCGGCCGTGTATGCCGTAGCCTCCTTCGGCCTGCTCCAGGTGGGGGAGCTGATCCTCCCGGCGCTTCCCGTGCCCGAATGGGCCTACACGGCGTTGGTGGCCACCATCCTCGCGGCCTTCCCGGTTGCGCTCGTGCTCGCCTGGATCTTCGACGTGGGGTCGGATGGGCTCACCCGCTCCCGCTCCGATCCGACCAGCGTGCGCGGCCCCACGCTGCGCGTCCTCCAGGTCACCGGCCTGGCCCTGTCGCTGGGCGTGGCGATTCTCATCGGGTGGTGGATCCTGTCCGCCTGAACGTCCTGACGCGGATGTGGGGACCTGCCGCGGGGATGCCGTCGCGGTCCCCCGGGGCCCGACCGGGCTTCCCCCCGTTCCAACCTTCCAGCCCTCGGCGCCGTCATAGGTAAGCATCTTACCTGTAGGAAGCCAGACGGTGTGCCCGCCACCAGGGGCCGAAGGGGGAAGGGTGGAACTGATCCGAGGGACGCTGGACCTGCTCATCCTGCGCACGCTGAGCTGGGGCCCGATGCACGGCTACGCCATCTCGCGCTGGATCCGTGAGCGGTCCGGAGACGTGCTCGAGCTCACCCAGGGCGCCCTGTACCCCGCGCTTCGCCGCCTCGAGGCCGGGGGGCACCTCGCGTCGGCATGGGAGGTCTCCGACACCGGGCGCGACACCAAGGTCTACTCGCTGACGCCGGGGGGGAGGGCGCACCTCCGCCGGCTCCAGTCCGAGTGGTCGCGCTACGTGGACCTGATGGAGCGGGTGCCCCTGGCGCCCGAGGGGGTCCGATGAGCGGAACCGGGCGTCGGAAGCGCGAACGACTCCACGAGCTGCCCGTCCCGGAGGACGTCCGCAAGGAGATCGAGGCCCATCTGCGCGCGGAGGAGGAGGAGCTGGTCCGCGCGGGTTGGGACCCGGAGAGCGCGCGGGCCGAGGCGCTCCGTCGGTTCGGGGAAGTCGGGGCCGTGCAGGAGGACTGCGAGCGGATCACCCGCCAGACGCGGCGCGCCACCCGCCGGACCCGCGGGTGGCAGGCCATCCGGCAGGACGTCGGATATGCGGTCCGGCGCCTCGCGCGGAGCCCTGGCTTCACGGCACTGGCCGTGGGGACGCTCGCTCTCGGCATCGGCGCGAACACGGCCATCTTCAGCCTCATCGACGGTGTGCTGCTGGCGCCTCTCCCGTACGCCGAGCCGGACGGCCTCGTCACGTTGGCGGAGGAGCACGAAGGCGGGCGGCCCGGCCCGATCCCCTGGCCCAACTATCAGGACTGGCGCGCCCGCTCGCGGTCCTTGCAGCAGGTCGCGCTCTACGGCGGCGGAACCACCACCGTGCTCGGCGGGACCGAGCCCGTCCGGGCGGAGGTCGCCCCCGTCAGCGAGGACTTCTTTCCGGCCTTCCGGGCCACCGCCCAACGGGGACGCACCACGCTCCCGGACGACCACCGCCCCGGCGCAGCGCCCGTCGCGGTGGTGGCCCATTCGTTCTGGCGGGACCAGCTCGCACAGGATCCGGACGTTCTAGAACGCTCCCTCCAGATCTACGGCCGCTCCCTGCAGATCGTAGGCGTCCTGCCGGAGGGCTTCGATTTCCCCCGGCAGGCGCAGATCTGGGTCCCGATGGAGCTGCTTCCCCAGTCCGACAGCCGGACGGCCCACAACTGGAGCGGGGTCGGGCGGTTGGCTCCCGGTCAGACGGCAGCCGACGCCGATCGTGAGGCGGACGCACTGGCGGCGGCGTTGGCGGCGGAGCTGCCCGCGGACGACTACGACGCGGTCGGCGGAGTGGTCACCCCGCTCAAGGAGACGTTGACCGGTGCCACCCGGACGCCACTGCTGGTGCTCCTGGGCGCGTCCGCCCTGATCCTGCTGATCGCCTGCGTCAACCTGGCCAGCACAGTCCTGGCCCGCGGTGCCGCTCGTGCCACCGAGCTGGCGGTCCGCTCTTCCCTGGGCGCCTCCCGCGCCCGCCTCGTGCAACAGCTGGCGACCGAGAGCATGGTCCTCGCGGCCGTCGGGGGAGGGGTGGGGATCGGAGTGGCTTGGGTCGTCCTCGCAGCGGTCCTCCGGTACGGCACCGCATTCGTACCCGGCCTCGCGGACGTCTCCCTCGATGGCAGCGTGCTCGGCTTCACCCTGCTGGCCACGGTGGCCACCGGGCTGCTGTTCGGGCTCTTCCCGGCCCTGCGCCTGGCCTCGGACGACCTGGCCGCGGAGACGCGGAGTGGGACGCGGGCGGGCGAATCGCCTCAGCGCGCACGCACCTGGCGGCTGCTCGTCGGGGCCGAGGTGGCGCTGGCCCTGCTCCTCCTCGTGGGCTCCGGTCTCCTGATCCGGAGCTTCGGCGCCCTGGTGAGCCAGGAGACGGGCGTCTCGAGCGACGGGGTGGCCATGGCCCAGTTGGCGCTGGACCCGGTCCGGTACAGCTCGATGCCCGAGGTGGTGGCGTGGTACGAGCGGCTGGCGCGCGAGCTGGACGATCACCCCGCGATCGAGGCGGTCGGAGTCGCCAACGCCTATCCGGTGTCCGGCGGCATGGGGAACGGCACCATCCAGCTCGACGGCGACATGAGCCGGGAGGCCTATGGCTGGTACGTCACGGCGACCGCGGGCTACTTCGCCGCCCTCGACATCCCGCTCCTCGAGGGACGCATGTTCGACGGCCGCGATCACGCGAACGCCCCGCACGTGGCGCTCGTCAGCCGCTCGTTCGCGGAGGAAGCGTGGCCGGGGGAGAACCCCATCGGCCGCCAGATCACGGGCGGCGGCATGGACGACCACTGGGAGCAGCCGAGCTTCGCCACGGTGGTGGGCGTGGTGGGCGATGTGCGCTATCGCGGTCTGGCCCAGCCGGCGGAGCCCACCTTCTACTTCCACCTGCCGCAGCGACCCTACCGGGCCCGGACCTACTCGACTGTCGTGGCCCGCGGCGTCGGTGGAGACGCCTCGGCGGCAGGGCAGGTCCTGGGCACGACACTCAGGGCGCTCGATCCCGACCTGCCCCCCCGGATCGAGTCGCTGGACACGCGGATCGGTGACTCGGTGGGCCAGCGTCGCTTCGTCGTCGTGCTGCTCGGCGCTTTCGCGGCGACGGCGCTCCTGCTCGCGCTGATCGGTCTGTACGGGGTCGTCTCGTACCGGGTCGCGCGGCGGACGCGGGAGGTGGGTGTGCGGATCGCCCTGGGTGCGGGGACCGCCGCGGTCCGACGCCTCGTCATCCGGGACGCCCTCGGCATGGTCGCGGGCGGGCTGGTCGTCGGGGTGCTGTTGGCGCTCGCCCTGGGCTCCACGCTCCGGAGCATGCTCTACGGCGTCGCAAGCACCGATCCGCTGACCTTCCTGCTGGCCGTTCCGGTGCTGATGGCCGGCGCGTTCCTGGCCACCTGGATCCCTGCACGACGGGCCACCCGGGTGGATCCCACGTCCGCCATGCGGGCCGAATAGGGGCCCTCGACCGGCCGCCGGGCCGCAGCCGTGCCCGGGAGCGGGGCACGGCTGTGCCCGGACCGGGGGGCGGGGTCGCCCGGGACCGGGGCGCGTGGCGTTGCCCGGACCGCGGCGCGCGACGCTGGCGGATCCTTGTGCCGGAGAGGCGTTCCGGCGGATTGATCTGTTGAAGCAGATCAATGGGACAAACCACCGTCGACAGGTACATCGCGGACACCGGTCGCCTGCATCCCGGATCCGTCGTCCGTGGCCCAGCGCGTGACGTGGGGGGTCTCCGGAGCTCAGACGGAGAGCCGGAGCGTGCATGGGGATGGGGCACACAAGAACAAGGGCTCCCGGTCGGTGACCGGGAGCCCTTCGGATCTCCGGGGTCGGGCGGAGTTTCCGCCCGACGCCCGGACCCCATCCTCGCGATCGACTACTTGATCCAGAGCATGTCCCGATAGGTGGGCAGAGGCCACGCGTCCTCGGGCAGGATCCGCTCGAGCTGGTCCGCGACCTCGCGCACGCCGTTCATGGCCGGGATCACGTTGTCCCGCATGTGCAGCGCCTTCGAGTGCACGTCGTCGCCGCCCAGCTCCGCGTTCTGCGCATCGAGGGCGACGAGCCGCGTCACGAGGGTGTCGACGAGTCCCGCCAGGCGCTCGACCTCGCCACCCAGCCCGGTGAGGCTCGGCACGGCGGCCTGGGCCGCCGACGCCGCCTGTGCCAGCTCGGTCAGATAGCGCGCCGCGGCGGGCAGGATCAGCGTGCGAGCGAGACGCGCGGTGGTCTCCCCCTCGATGTTGATCTTGCGGAAGTACTGGTCGATCTTGACCTCGAGCCGGGACTCGAGCTCCCGCGGCGAGAGCACACCGTACTTCTCGAACAGCTTCTCGTTCTTCGCCGACGTCATGGTCGGCAGCGCGTCGATCGTGGTGCGCAGGTTGAGCAGCCCACGCCGCGCCGCCTCGTCCTGCCACTCCTGCGAATAGCCGTCCCCGTTGAAGATGATGGGGCCGAGCTCCTTGATCTCCTTGGCCAACAGCGCCCTCAGGGCTGCCGTGAGCTCGGTGCCACTGGCGATCCCCTGCTCGAGCTCGGTGGTCATGTCGTCCACCGCCTCGGCCACGATGGTGTTCAGGACGGTGGCCGGCCACGAGACGCTCTGGGAAGCACCCAGGGCGCGGAATTCGAACTTGTTGCCGGTGAAGGCGAACGGCGAGGTGCGGTTGCGGTCCCCGGAGTGCTGGGGGAGATGAGGCAGCACCTTCACACCGAGGCCGAGGAGGCCACCGCCCTTGCTCGAAGCCGCCGTGCCGGACTCGGCGAGCTGGCGGAAGATGTCTTCGAGCTGGTCACCCAGGAACACCGAGATGATGGACGGAGGCGCCTCGTTCGCACCCAGCCGGTGGTCGTTGCCGGCATGGGCGACCGATGCCCGCAGCAGGTCCTGGTGCCGGTAGACGGCACGCAGCACCGCCGTGCAGAAGAACAGGAACAGCCGGTTGTCGTGCGGCGTCTCGCCCGGCTCGAGCAGGTTGTGCCGATCCGTGCCGAACGACCAGTTCAGATGCTTGCCGCTGCCGTTCACGCCGGCGAACGGCTTCTCGTGCAGCAGGCAGACGAGCCCGAACTTCCGCGCGTTCCGCTGCAGCGTGAGCATCATGAGCTGCTGGTGGTCGGCCGCGAGGTTGGCCTGCTCGTACACCGGCGCCATCTCGAACTGGTTCGGGGCCACCTCGTTGTGGCGCGTCTTCATGGGCACGCCGAGCTTGTAGAGGTCCGTCTCCACCGACTGCATGAAGGCCAGGACCCGCTCGTCGATCGAACCGAAGTAGTGGTCCTCCAGCTCCTGGCCCCGCGGCGGCTTGGCGCCCAGGACGGTGCGGCCGGTGGTGACCAGATCGGGACGGCGGTAGTAGAACTCCTGGTCGATCAGGAAGAACTCCTGCTCGGGACCCATGTTGGCCGTGACCCGGCTGCTGCTCTCCCCGAAGACGGCGAGCGCACGACGGGTGACGCGGTCGAGCGCGTCCATCGAGCGCAGAAGCGGGATCTTCTTGTCGAGGCTGTCGCCGGTCCAGGAGCTGAACGCGGTGGGGATGCAGAGCGTGGCGCCGCCCGGTCCTTCGATCAGGAATGCGGGGGACGTGGGGTCCCAGGCCGTGTAGCCGCGCGCTTCGAAGGTGGCGCGCAGGCCGCCGGAGGGGAACGAGGAGGCGTCGGGCTCACCCTGGATGAGCTCCTTGCCCCGGAACTCGGACAGCGCGCGCCCGTCCTTGACGACCAGGAAGGAATCGTGCTTCTCGGCGGTCAGGCCGGTGAGCGGCTGGAACCAATGGGTGAAGTGGCTCGCGCCCCGCGCGATGGCCCAATCCTTCATCGCGCCCGCAACCGCATCCGCCACGGTCGGGTCGAGCTCGGTCCCCTCTTCGATGGTGCCCAGCAGCCGCTGGAAGACCTGGGCAGGGAGACGGGCCTTCATCTCGCTGAGGCCGAAGGTGTCCGAGCCGAAGATCTCGACGGGGTCGGCCGGAGCCGACCCTCCGTTGGCCGAGCCGGGGGCAGCCCAGCCGCGCGCGGCGGCGAGGGCGTCGAAGCGGGACGCGGTCTTCATGGTGTGCGGTTCCTCCAGGGGGGAGCGTGGCGCGCGGAGCCCCGAGCGGGGAGCCCATTCGCGTGGCCGAATGTACACCTCCCTCGCAGTGGCGTGAACCCTGAATTTGCCGTAGTTTTATTTTGCTAATCCTGTTTACGCTCATTGTCGACGCGCGCCGTTGCGCGGCCGAGACACCTCCAGACCTCCGAACCGGATCCACCGCGTCATGGAAAACGCGCTCCGCGAAGCGATCTCCAGCGGGGGCCCACACTTGCTGTGGGTGCCCTTCGACGCGGGCATGGACCCCCTCGCCCGGCTGCGCGACGCGGCAGGTGAGGTGCCGCTGCTGCACCTGTCCGCGCCCTCCCTGCCGGACCGGCACGCCCGCGAGCTGTGGGCCCGTCAGGCGCACGCCGTGCTCGGCCGCGAGAGCGCCGCGGGTGCCTCCTGGGAGCAGCTTCTCTCGGCCCTCCCCGAGGACCGCCCCCTGGTCCTCTCCTTCCTGGGGATCGCCGCTCTCCTGGATGCGGAGAAGCGGTGGGGGCGCGAGGTCGGGAGGTACTGGAGCCGCATCCGGACCACCTCGGCGCCCATCGTGCTGGTACTGATGGAACGCGATGCGCAGGTGCTGGCCGCGCTGCGCGACGTGGGAGGAGCCTTCCGACACCCGAGTGAGGCGCTCCGCCCCGATCTGGCGGGCCCGCCGGGGCGATGGGCGCCCCTGTCCATCCCGGGCTTCGCCGCCCTCGCCCGTCGGTGTGCGGCGTGGTCTCCCACGGACGTGGCGCTGGGCTGGGCGCTCCTCGGCACCTCCGACGAGGTGCTGTCCGCGATCGATCCGTCCGTGCGACCGGTGACCAACCTGCGCCGGCTCGTCCTCGACCCCGACGGCCCGCTGTGGGATCGTCCCCTGCGCGAGCTGCGGACCCGCTTCCAGAGCCCGGCCCGCTATGCTGCGCTGGAGCGCGCGCTCGCGAACGGGGGCAGCGAATGGCGCGACTTCGTCGAGGAGCTGCAGGACGAGATCGCCGCCAATGCCCTGGCGCCCTATGTCACCCGGCTGCGCGACCTCGGGCGCGTCCAGGTGCAGCGGTCGCTGGACGCCCCCGTTCGCAGCCGGAAGCGACGCTACCGCCTGTCGGACCCCTTCGACTCATTCTGGTGGAGCGTCGTCGCGCCGCTCCGGAGCGACCTCGGGACCGGTCTCCTGGGCGCCGACGATGCGCTGGCCGCGCTCCGGCCTGCACTCGCCGCCCACCTGGAGGGCTCGGCTCCACGCCTCGCGGAGGACGCGGTGTCGAACCATGCGGAGGCGATCCTGGGAGCCCCCGTCCGGGAGGCCGGCGGCCTGTGGGGCGACGGGTACGATCTTCCCGTGGCCGCGACGCTGTTGAACGGCGCCGTGTGCTACGGCGACGTGGCCTGGGGAGACACGGACGCCACCGCGGCGCTGGAGCGGGTCTCCGAAGCGCTGCGTCATACCCGCTACGGATACGGAAGACAGGCTCGCTTCCGCCTCGTGTTGACGCACAACGAAGCGGATCGGTCTGCGCGCACGCTGGCTCGGCGCGACACGCTGGTGGTGCTGCTCACCCTCGCAGAGCTGGTCCAGCACGCACGGAGGTGAGGCGCGTTCAACGGGTAGAGGTTCGGGCCGACCCGCAGCGTCACATGTAACAGCGATCGTAACAATCACGGGGTGCGCGTTGTCCGCGTCGTCGCCGTCCGGTTACGTTGCGTGCCCGGTCCCCCTGACCCATCCGAGCCCGGCATGTCCACAGACGACCTCACGGCAGCCCGTCGCGACAACGGCGGCTCCAGTCAGGCCGCGCTCGGCCGCGGACTCCGCTCCCGCACGTTCTATCAGCCGCTCCAGCCCCCGCCGGCGCCGCGCCTCGTCCCCGAGATGCGCGCCGACGAGGCCCTGCAACTGCTGGGACGGCATCAACTCGGCAAGCTGCTGGCGGCCCAGAGCGGCGTGGTGCTGGACCTGCACCCCGAACACGTCCACGACTTCCGCGTCGCGGTCCGGCGCACGCGCAGCCTCCTGGGACAGCTGCGGAGCGTGCTGCTCGCGGACGTGCAGCGGCACTTCGACCTGGAGTTCCGGTGGCTGGCGGATGAGACCGGGAGGACCCGCGACCTGGACGTGCTCCTCGAGGCGCTCGAAGGGTACGCTCCCTGGGTCTCGGCGGATCTGCGCGGCGGCCTCCCCGACATCTCACGCCATCTGATCACCCTCCGCCGCGACGCGCACGCCCATCTGGTCGACGTGCTCGAGAGCGACCGCTACCGCATGCTCGTGCGGGAGTGGCAGGCCTTCCTGGCAGCGCCGCTTCCCTACGTCCCCCTCACGGAGGACGCGGGTCGGTCCGTCGCGGACGTCGCCCACGGTCGGATCGGGCACAAGGTCCGCAGGATCTTCGGCCGCCGCGGCCGCATCGACGCCGACGTCGCCGCGGCCGACCTGCACCGGCTGCGCATCGAGTTCAAGAAGCTCCGCTACCTCGTGGAGTTCTTCCGTGACCTCTACCCCGCCGAGCTGGTGGACGAGGTGATCGCGGAGCTCAAGCGCATCCAGGACGGGCTCGGGAGCATCAACGATCGGCGGGTCCACCACGCGATGCTGATGGAGCTGGCCCGCTCTCCCGGAGAGTTGGCCGGGTCACCACGCGCGCTCGTGGCCATGGGCGAGGTCATGCGCGCCCTCACCGAGCGTCTGGTCGACGACCGCCGTCGTTTCGCGGAAGACTTCCACGTCTTCACGCGCAAGAAGATCCGCCGCCGGTACGAACGGCTGGGCTGAGCTCAGAACGCGACCATCTGGGTCGCCTTGATCTGCAGGCTCCGTCCCGGGAGCGTGCCGGTCCCATCGAAGAACCGCTGTTCGTTCCAGACGATGAACAGGTCGGACAGCGGATGGTGGATGAAGTTGAAGCGGATGTTCGAATTGAACTGCTCGCTGACGGGGTCGTACTGGACGAGCGCATCCACGAACATGTCGCGGCTGAACGAGTAGTTGGTGCGCGCGGTCCAGAACGTCGTGGTGAAGCGGGCGTCGGGCATCGGCAGGTCCGCCCAGGTACGATCCACGGAGACCTGCGCGCGAAACTGGTAGGTCGGGCGGAACGTCACCCCTGCGTTCACCGACTTCTGATCCCCGTTCCACAGGCCACCCGTGACCAGCGTCGCGTTGGCGGAGAAGGCCCGGCTGGCATCCGAGTTGGCGCGCAGCTGCACGGTCGTCCAGTCGTAGCTGCCCACCGGGATCGGCGCGTAGCGGGAGTCGATCTGGAAGGGCGCGTCGATGCGTTCCGACGCGGGGTTCACCGACAGCTCGAAGAACCCTCCGTTGTTGAGGAAGAAGGTGTAGCCGGTGTGGAGGTTCTTGGCGCGCATCCGGCCGTCGAGGTCCTCGTAGTAACTCCACACGATGTGTGGGTGCATCTCGCGCACACCCCGTGCCCGCAGCGCCTCGGGCCGCGGCCGCAGACCCCAGTCGATGAAGTACTTCCGGATTCCCGTCCGGCGGAAGAAGCCCAGGTCGGCGTTGAAGTTCTCGCCGAGCTGCATCGCACCGAACTTGATGTGGTGGAAGTTGCCCTCACGGTTGAGGGAGGTGCGCCAGGCATACTGCCCGTTCCACGTGCCGGGATCGGACTCGCCGTCGAGCACCAGACCGGAGGTCTGCGTGCGTACGACGTACGTGCTCCAGTCGATCGCACCCGGAAGGCGGATGTAGGAGTCGACCCCGTACACACGATTGAAGTCGGTGGCCCCATCCTCGGTGGCGCGACGCAACATGAAGATGCCGCCGACGTCCGAGCCCGTGGATACGGTTCGGCGGACCCGCAGCACGGCGTAGTCGTTCCCGCTCACGTCTCCGAGCCCGTCCGTGCGCATGGCGAGCGCACCGACGGACATGCCCGCCGCCTGGCCTGTGAGGCGGGCGCCGCCCAGGATCGGGACGGCCGCCCCCCCGGACAGCCCGATGCGGCGGCTGTAGAACAGCAACAGGTCCTCGTCGGGGGTCGGCGTCAGGCGCACACGCGTGTTGCGTGCTGCGTCCCCGACGTAGAACAGGCCGGAGTTCTCCAGGAAGAACTCGCGCTTCTCCTGGAAGAACAACGAGAACTGCGTGAGGTTGACACGCTGCTCGTCCGCTTCGACCTGGGCGAAGTCGGGGTTGGCCGTGAGGTCGAGCGTCAGGCCCTGGGTCAGTCCGTACTTCACGTCCACGCCCGCCTCGGTCTGGCGGCTGTAGGCGGCTCCGGCAACCGGACGCACGGCGCCGCCGAGAACGTACGGCTTCACCCGCAGGTCCCTGCTGGCGCCCGCGGACGGTAGCCCGTGCAGCTCACCCGCAAGCGTGAGGCGGTTGAACGTCAGGGCCCGGGGGATGGGCGCCCAGTAGTCGATCTCGTTCTTCCTGCGGATGAGCCGCATGAAGTTGAGTCCCCACGTGTCGCCGGCCGCCGGGTCGAAGCGTAGCGCCCGGAACGGGATCGACATCTCCAGCGACCATCCGTCGGGCCGACGCTGCGTGCGCACGTCCCACACGGCGTCCCAGCTGGTGTTGACCTCCCGTCCCTCGCCGGCGACCTGCCGGTCCCCCCGCGCGCCTTCCGGATTGGTCATGAACACGTAGCCGTTCAGGCCGTCGTGGAACGTGTCCAACGCCACGGCGAAGAGATCCTGCTCCTGCTCGTTGAAATCCTTGCGGATCTCACCGACGACCATCCCAGCCGGATCGCTGTCCCAGAGCATGGCGCCGACGTAGAGGTTCTCGTCGTCGTAGAGCACGGTCACTTCGGTGCGTTCCGACGCTTCCTGGCCCTCGCGGGGTTCGGCTTGCACGAAACCGACGGCGTGCTCGGCGGCCGCCCAGGCTTCCTCGTCCAGCCGACCATCCAGCCGGATCGGCGTGCTGGCGCGCACGGCGGTCAGATCGGGGCGAGGTAGCTGGTCGTTGGCGACTGCGGCGGGTGGGGTCTGGGCGGAGGCGGAGGACGCGCAGAGCGCGTAGAGCATGGCCAGTCCCGCGAGCCCGAGTGGCGCGCGCGGACGGCGTCGAAAGCGGATGTACACCGGCACGGCTCCTTCTGTTGACGCACCATGATGATGCGTCGCGCGCCGATCAGCCAGACCAGCCCGCCCCTCCCCACCAGCGCCACCGCCAGCGCGCCTGGACCTTGCGCCAGAGGTTGAGGGGCTTCCGCCGCAGGTGACCCGTCCCGCGCCCGAGGAGATCCAGCGCTGCGTCGACGACGCGATCGGCGGAACGGCCGTCCCGCCACGGGTGCACCTCCGAGGCGAAGCGCTCCATGGCAGCGCGCAGATCCGGCGGATCGGCGAGAGCCCGGATGATCGCACCCTCCACCTCGGCGGGCTCCCGCACGTCGATGAACCACGGGCCCGGCTCCCGGTGTCGGAAGGTGACCGCGGGTCGACCGAGCACGACGAACTCCACGGGCGCCGAGGACGTATCCGAAAGCATGACATGCGCGTCGGTCATGACACGCACGAGGTCGGGATCGTCCACGAGCTCGAGGTGCGGGCCGACGAGTGCGCCGTACGCGTCACGGAGCCGCGGCTCGGCTTTGGCGTGCAGCTTCACCCGCCAGCGCCACCGTCCTTTCGCGGCGAGCGACGCGAGCGTGGGGAGCAACGCGTCCGCGGAGCTCAGGCCGGGCGTCATGGTGGGCGCGTAGAGCACGATGGGCTCGGACGTCGTGCGGGGCTTTGGCGCGCGCAACGCGGGGTCGAGCTTCGGGAAGCCGGTCTCGACCACCTCGAAGTGCCCGTGGCGCGCGGCCAGCGCCCGGAACGGTCCCGTCGTGGACGGGCCGTGCGTGCAGTAGAGGTCGAAGTACCCGCGGATACGGAAGTGCCCCCGATCGTCGGGACGCTTGCGGGCATCGAGGCCGTGGAAGACGGCCACCTTGAGCCCGGGCAGGAAGTGGGGCACGCTGTCCGAGGAGACGAAGGCGACGTCGGAGCCCCAACGGCGCGCATCGGCCATGCCCTCCAGGACGTGCTCGCCGCGCGGGACGTGCTCGGCGCCCGGGCCTTCGAAGAGCCAGGCCACCTCGGACCCTCGCCGGCGCAGCGCGTCCGCCAGCGGGGCCAGGACCCCCACGGCGTAGCTCTGGGTTCCGAACAGGACCGCGCGTGCCGTCACGTTTCTCATCCCGACTGTCGACCGTTACGTTACGGACCGCTTACCGTTCCGTGACGCCATGGACTACGCCTTCGCCACCCCCGTTCGCAACCCGCTTCCGGCCGTCATCCTCGCGGCCGGTCGAGGTGCGCGCCTCCGCTCCGGGGTTCCCAAGCCGATGACCGCGGTCGCCGGTCGCTCCCTGCTGCGCCGCGTCCTCGAGACGTGTGGGGAGGCCGGCGTGGGACGCGTGGTCTTCGCCCTCGGGTACGAGGCCGACCTCCTGGAGCGGCACGCGCGGGAGACGGCCGACGCTCTGGGTCTCGCCATCGACTGCGTGCGCGCCCCCGATTGGGAGAAGGGCAACGGCGTGAGCGCCCACGCTGCCGCGCGGGCGGCGGATGCGTCCCACTTCTATCTGCTGATGGGCGACCACATCGTCGCGCCGGGCGTGCTGGCGGCCCTCGCGGCGTCTCCTCCGCCGAAGGGCGGGGTGGCCCTCGCGGTCGACCTCGACCCCGCCGCCGTGCACGACCTGGACGACGCCACCAAGGTCCGGGTCCGCGGCGACCACTTCGACGCCATCGGCAAGACGCTGGACGACTGGAACGGCGTGGACACGGGCGCGTTCCTCTGCACCCACGGGGTCGTCACCGCGCTGGACGAGGCGCAGCGCCGCGGACGGTATCAGTTGTCCGACGGCATCCGCACGCTGGCGGGCGCCGGCCTGGCCCGTGCCGTCGACGTCACGGGCTTGCCTTGGATCGACGTGGACACGCTGGATGCCCTGGAGGAAGCGGAGCGTCGCATGCGTCCCACGATCGGAGCCGCGGCGCGCTGACGACGGTCCGCCTCTGGCGCAGGGGCGGGGCCATACGGTCAATTGGCGCCGATCGCCTCCGACGTCCTCCCCCCGCAGGATGCACGGTGCCAGCCATCCGACGTCTCTCCCTGCCGGCCGCGCTCCTCTGTGGTATCGCTGCCTGCGCGGAGCCCGAACCCCAGGGCCCTCCGTTGCCGTCCGGCTCCGAGCTGGGCGCGTCCGTCTCCGCGGCCCTCACCGCCGAGGGACTCCTGGAGGACGCACGCGTGATCGTCGCGCAGGAGCGCTCGTCCGGCGGTCCGGGTGAGGCCGCGGCCATCGAGCACATCCTGGCCCGGCTCGACTCCGCCGGCGTGCCCTCGGAGGTGTTGGAGTTCGACGGGTTGATCAGCACTCCCGACTCGGCGCGGGTCGAGCACGTGGGCAGCGCCTTCCGTCCCTATGCCATCACGCCCTCCTTCTCCGTCGCCACCGACTCGCTCACCGGGTCGCTCGTGGACGTGGGTGCCCTCGACGACCTGCCGCGCCCGGAGACGGGCACCGGTGAGCTCGTCTTCCCCGCTCCGTACGACACGACCGGTCCGCTCGGACGCGTGCGCGGTCGCATCGCGCTCGTCACCGGCCAACCGCGCGGGGTGCCCACCCGCATGCTCCAGTCCCTCGGCGCCGTCGGGGTGATCTTCGTCGCGCCGGAGGAGCGACTCAACGACCTGATCGTCACCACCACGTGGGGAAATCCCTCGCTGCAGAACGTGCACCGTCTACCACGCATCCCGGTGGTGGAGGTGCGGCGGAGTGACGGCGACTCCCTCCGCGCGCTCCTCGCGCGCGAGCCCGACACGCAGGTGCGGCTCTCCACCTGGTTGCGGACGCGCTGGACGACCTTGCGGCTTCCGGTGGCGCACATCGTTCCCGAGCGGGACGCCGACGCGCCGTTCGTGCTCTTCGGCGGCCACATCGATGCGTGGCACCAGGGCGCCACCGACGAGGGCGCGTCGAATGCGGCGATGCTCGCCCTCGCGCTGGAGTTCCACGCGCGTCGCGCCGAGCTGCGGCGGGGGCTGCGCGTGGCCTGGTGGCCCGGCCACTCGACCGGCCGCTACTCGGGCTCCACGTGGTACGCCGACTCCCACTTCATGGAGCTGCGCGACCATGCCCTGGCCTATGTGAACGTCGACGGGATCGGGCAGATGGGGGCGACCGACCTGCGTGCGACCACGACGGCGTCCCTGGCTCCGCTGGCCGTCACCACCCTGGGGTCCCTCGCGGGACAGCAGGTGGATCCCGGCCGCCCCGGGCGGGATTCCGACCAGAGCTTCAACGGCGTCGCGTTGCCCCTGCTGCAGCTCAACCGGACCCGCCCGGCCTCCGAAGGCGGCTACTGGTGGTGGCACACACCGGAGGACACGTTCGACAAGATCGGACCGGACGTGCTCCTCGAGGACACCCGGCTCTACGCCGCGACCCTCGCCACGCTGCTGAACGCGCCGCTCTACCCGGTGGACCTCATCGCCCAGATGGACGAGTTCCGGCGCGCGCTCGAGCTGCGCTCGGCCGCGTCCACGGGGCGACTGGAGCTGGAGGGTTCGGCGGCCCGGCTCGAGCGTCTACGCGAGCGGGCAGGCGAGATCGCACAGCGGCTCACCGCCGCGTCCGCGGATCCCGCCGTGGACCTGGCGCTGGTGCGCATCCTGCGGCCCCTCCACCAGGTGCTGTACGTACCCGGCTCGATCCACCATCCCGATCCGGGCATCTCCGACGGGCCGTTGCCCGGTCTGGCCCCTGCTCGGGTCCTGGCGGAGGCGGCCCCGGAGAGCGGACGCTACCACGCCGCGCAGACATCCCTCCTGCGTGAGCGCAACCGGATCGACGCGGCGCTGGAGGAGGCCTGGGTGGAGGCGGGCCGGCTGCTGGAGACGTTGCCGGCGCCGCGCTGATCCAGGCACCTGAACGCCGCAGGCCCCTTCCCCGTACATCCGACATGAGCGAGACCGACCTGCCCGCGCGGCGCTACAGCGACGAAGAGGTGGCACGACTGCTCAAGCGGGCCACGGAGCTGCAGCGTCACGAGTCCGCGGCACCCTCGCGAGACGGATTGACCCTGGCCGAGCTCGAGTCCATCGCTCGCGAAGCCGGCATCGACGCCGCCCTCGTCCGCCGCGCGGTCCACGAGCTGGATCACGATCCCCCCACCGGCGGCGCCGCCAGGATCTTCCTGGGGGAGCGCCCGACCCTGCTGATCGAGCGCACGTTCGCCGGCACGCTCACGCCGGACGAGCTCGAAGGCCTGGTGCCGGAGATCAATGCCGCGGCCAACACGACCGGACAGGTGTCGCTCGTGGGCCGGACGCTCAACTTCTCGTCCACGGCGGGTGGGCAGCACCCGCGCATGACGCAGATCATGGTGAGCAGCCGCGACGGGGAGACCCGGCTGCGGATCGAGGAACGCTTCGGGAACACCGCCGGCGCGCTCTTCGGCGGCATCGTGGGCGGAGGAGGGGTCGGCCTCGGCGTCGGCGCCGGCGTGGCCATCGGGCAGGCGATCGGATCGGCGCTGCTCACCGGGATGCTACCGTTCACCGCCGTCGGGATCGCCTACGTGACCGCGCGCACGATCTTCCGTCGGATCGTCGGGGGCCGGCGTCGCGCCCTGGCCCGGCTCGCGGACCGGATCGAAGACGTCGTGGCGCATGCCCGGGCGCGGGAGGCAGCCCGCGACACGACGGGCCGGCTCCCTCCGCCCCGCTGAGTACCGCGCGACGCCGTCCCGCCTGGACGCGACCGCCGGCTCAGGTGGGCAGGCGGTCGAACATCAGGCGCACCGACTCCCGGATCTGCTCCTGCAGCGCCTCCGGATCGTCGATGACGCTTCCGAGATCCCCCTGCGCCCAGCCGCGCCAGATGATGTGCATGCCATCCGCCCGTGCAATGTCGACGAGCAGGGTCCCTTCGTCGTACTGCACCACCTGGGTGCCGCGGCCGTACTCGCTGCTGTACCCCAGCTCCTCGTCCGCCGCGTACACGTCGACGCGCTCCCGGACGGACGCGTGGTAGTGCAGGAGGAGATCGGGCGCCCGTTCGGAATACGTGAAGCCGCGGCGCGTCATCTCCTCCGCGATCGCCTGCTTGATCCGTTCGTGGAAGAAGGTGTTGTTGTCGAGGCGCGCGTCGCCGGTGGGCATGTCGTCGGCCGGACCCCAGCCGAACGTACGATACGTCTCGAGCGAAGTCCCCGGCCGGTAGTCTGCCCCGGCCCGGATGGCGATGCCGCAGCCGTTCAGCAGGAGCCCCAGGGCGAGCAGCAGTGTCGTGCGCATCGGAGTGTCCCTTTCCGCAGGTGATCTGCACTGAAGTTCGGGACCCTCTTCCGCAGCTTCGATCCGGCGTTCTCCTCCGCGCCAGTGGGGAATCCGCCTACTCCGGACCACCCGGTCGCGACGCCGCGCAGCACGGCGCCGGGAGCGCCTCGGCCCCGCACACGGCGAGCCCGGTCCCGCCCCGGCCGGTCACACGGCGCTCCGCGAGGCGCGGTGGCGCCACAGCACCCACGCGTAGAGGGTGGCATTGAGCAGGAGCACGAGAAGGCCCAGGACGGTCTGCACGTCGGGCGTCAGGCCGGATGGATAGAGCACCGGCAGGAGGTAGTGCTCCACGAAGCCGCCCTCGTACCCACCTCCCCCCGCCGCGCGCCGGAGTCGGTTCTCGAGCGGGGTGAGCGGGCAGACCCCGCCGCTCAGCTCGATCCACACGCCCCAGGCGGCGGACGGCAGGTGGACCCACGCCCATCGGGGCCATCGGGCCACCAGCAGGGCGCCCAGGAGGACGAAGCCCACGAACGCGAGGTGCACGACGACCAGCGCATCCGCGGCGAAGCGCTGCCAGACCATGGACCATCGTCAAGCCTCGGCGCGCGGGCCGCAAGCAGAGGCGGGAAGACGAAAGGCTCCCTTGCCGGGACACGGCCGTCCGCTGGAGGTTGCGGGACCTACAGCGCCCCGAGCGAGGAGTCGTACCGGTGGGAGCCCTTCTGGTCGAGCGCGGACGCGGACGCCCCGAGCGCACCGCGCTGCTCGACGACGGGACCGTCTGGACCTATGGCGAGCTGCACCAGGCCGCCGAGGCCGTCCGCGCGCGCCTGATCCCCCTGCTGGGGGGCGGTGAGCCCGAGCCGCGGGTCTGCGCCCTCCTGGCGCCCGGCCCCCGCTGGGTGGCCGCGCAGTGGGGGACCTGGCGGGCAGGAGGCGTCTGGGTCCCGCTGGCGGTGTCGCATCCGGAGCGGGAGCTCGCGTACGTGCTCGAGGACGCACGCCCGAGCGCCGTGCTGGTGGACGCGGCCCACGGCGCCCGCCTGAGGTCCCTGTGCGCGAGCCGCGGGTTGCCGCTCGTGACCCTCGACGACGGGGCCGCTCCGCCCGCAGGGGACGCCCCGAGCGCGCTGGTCGCGGAACGGGCCGCGATGATCCTCTACACGAGCGGTACCACCAACCGACCCAAGGGCGTGGTCAGCACCCACGGTGCGATCCGGGCCCAGGTGGACGCGCTCATCGATGCATGGGGCTGGACGCCGGACGACCGCATCCTGCACGTGCTCCCGCTGCACCACGTGCACGGGATCATCAATGCGCTGTCCTGCGCGCTGGGTGCCGGCGCGTCCTGTGCGTTCGCCCACCCCTTCGACGCCGACCGCGTCTGGGATCGCCTGACGGAGGGGGATATCACGCTCTTCATGGCGGTCCCGACGATCTACCGACGCCTGATCCACGCCTGGGAGGCGGCGCCGCCCGAGCGGCGGCGCCGTTGGTCCGAGGGGGCCGCCTCGCTGCGCCTCATGGTCTCCGGATCCGCCGCGCTGCCCGTCCCGGTGCTGGAGCGCTGGCAGGAGATGACGGGTCACGTCCTCCTCGAGCGCTACGGCATGACCGAGATCGGGATGGGGCTCTCCAACCCGCTGCACGGCGAACGCCGACCCGGCACCGTGGGGATGCCCCTGCCGGGCGTGGCGGCACGCCTCGTGGATGAACACGGCCTGCCGCTGGACGAAGGCAGCCCGGGACAGATCGAGATCCGGGGTCCACAGCTTTTCCGCGAATACTGGCAGCGTGCCGACGCCACCCGGGCTGCGTTCCACGACGGGTGGTTCCGCACCGGGGACGAAGCGATCGTCGAGGACGGCTACTTCCGCATCCTCGGACGGCAGAGCGTGGACATCATCAAGTCGGGCGGGTACAAGATCTCCGCGTTGGAGATCGAAGCCGTGCTGCGCGAGCACGAGCGGATCGCGGAGTGTGCGGTGGTGGGCCTGCCCGACCCCGAGTGGGGCGAACGCGTGGCGGCGGCGGTCGTGACCACGGGCAGCGAGGGCCTGGAGCTGGAGACGCTGCGCGCCTGGGCCAAGGAGCGTCTCGCACCCTACAAGATCCCGCGCGCGCTGGTCGTCACCGCGGACCTGCCGCGCAATGCGATGGGCAAGGTGGTCAAGCCGGATCTCCGCACCCTGTTCGAGGAGCAGCACTGATGGCGCACACGTATGTGCTGGGGCACACCGGCCGTGAGCTGGATCGTCTGGACCTGCAGGGCCTGCTCTACCGCGACACCACGGAACGCTGTTTCGGGGACGCCGGCCTGGAGACGGGTATGCGTGTGCTGGACGTCGGGTGCGGCTCGGGCGACGTGAGCCGTCTCGCGGGACGGATGGTGGGCTCCACCGGCTACGTGCTCGGGATCGATCGCGACGCGGGCAGCGTGGAGACGGCGCGCGCACGCACGGCGGCGGCCGGCCTCCACCATGTCCACTTCCAGACCGCCGCGGCCGGAACGCAGCTCGACGAGGCACCCTTCGACGCGCTGGTGGGTCGCTTCATCCTGATGCATCAGGCCGACCCGGCGCTCATGCTGCGCACCCTCTTGCCGCTGCTGCGTCCGGGTGCGCTGGTGGCGTTCGTGGAGTCCTCCGCGGTCACGTTGCGCGACGGCCTGCAGTCCCGCCCCGACGCCCCGCTGTACCGGGCGGTCGTGGAGTGGAAGACCCGCGTCATCGCGAGCGCCGGTGCCGACACCGAAGCGGGGCTGCGCCTGGGCGAGGTCTTCGT
The DNA here is from genome assembly GCA_041390125.1 of Gemmatimonadota bacterium. Lineage (NCBI taxonomy): Bacteria > Pseudomonadati > Gemmatimonadota > Gemmatimonadota bacterium. Next base: position 99,197 of record JAWKQN010000010.1, read on the forward strand.
CGAGGCCGGCCTGCCCCGGCCCACGCTGAGGCTGGAGGCCCGGCTGGAGGGAGGGCCCGACAGCCCGCTCGACCGCTACATGGTCGAGAGCGTGCGCAGCATGGCCCCCCAGGCCGCCGCGGCCGGTCTGTCCACCGATCCGCTCGAGCCGCTCGACACGCTGGAGGCGCGCCTGCGGGAGGAGGCCCTGTCGGAGGGGGGGTTCCGGGTGCTCTGGCCGACGGTGTCGGCCTGGACGCGTCTGCCCCGGGCCTGACGCTCCGCGCGGGACGCCCGCACCGGTGGCCGCGACCCGGGGACGGTCGCACATTCAGGCACCGACTCCCGCTGCGAGGCGACCCATGCTCCGATCCCGCTCCCGGCTGGCCGCGGTCCTGCTGGCCGCCCTTCCCGCGCCTCCGGTGCTGCTGGCGTCCGCCGCTGCGGCCGTCGCGCAGTCCGCCTTCACGGTCGACGATGTGCTGCGGGTGGCCAGCGCCGACGTCGTCGATCTCAGCCGCGACGGCCGCTGGCTGGTCGTCGCGCGCGCTTCGTTGGCGGACCGCCTGGGTGTGGACTCCTACCGCACCGGCGATCCCACCTACACGGCGCCCGCCGCGGAGCGGATCGACCTGGTCGACACACGTAGCGGGGCGCTCCACGACGTGTTCGGCACCCGCGTGAACCTCGTGACGGCGCGCTTCTCCCCCGATGGTGGGCAGCTCGCCTTGATCGTCCACGAAGACGACGGGTTCCGCCTCGGCCTCTACGACATCGCGGCGCGCCGGCTGCGCTGGCAAGCGCTGCCGGAGGGACGTCGCCTCGCGGGCGAGAGCGGGTTCGCCCCGCGCTGGTCGTCCCGCGGCACCCTCGTGCTCCCGGTCCGGCGCGCCGGCTGGCTGGAGGAGGCACGGGCGGAGTTCCGACGACTCACGCAGGGTCCCATCACCGTCTACAAGGGCGAAGACCCGTTCCTCGATTGGGAGCGCCTGCGCCGCATGGGCAGCGAGGTGGAGCTGCTCGAGTGGGATCCGGGCACACGTCGGGCCACCGACCGCCTGGACGCCACGACGCTGGGACGAGGCGGATTCGAGCTCGTGGGCGACACAGTGGTCTTCGACGCCGACGTGACCGAGCGCACCAGTTACGAGGTGATCTTCGGGGCGACCGTGGAGGTCCGCGTGCAGGCCCCTGGCGACACCGCGGCCCGGACGGTGACGCGCGTGCCCGAAGACCGCAGGCTGGTCTGGTCGGACGGTCACACCCACCACGCCTGGGCGGACAAGGGTCGGGTGTTCCTCGGGGACCTGTCGGGAGGCGAGGCCCGGCCGCTCACGCCCGAGGTGGCCGCCGATTCCAGCGCCCGGGCCGCCGGGGATTCCGCCGACGGCCCCGAACGGTACACGGTGCAGGGCGTGGCGCCCGGCGGCACGCACGTGCTGGCGTCGAGCCGCAGCGGGCTGTGGCTGATCGACGCGGCCGATGGGAGCCGGAGGCGCATCGTCGAACGTCCCACGGACGAGGACGAAGCGGAGCGCGCCCCCTCCTGGGACCTGGTGGGCTGGAGCCCCGACGGCGAGGCGCTCTACTTCCGCTACGCCTCGCGCACGGCCTGGGAGCGCGGGCTCGTCCGCTACGACGTCGAGGCCGACACCCGCACCGAGCTGCGCATGGGTCCCGACCTGCAGGGATCCGTCCAACTCTCCGAGGACGGGAGCACGCTCGTCTGGGAGGCGGCCAGCGGCAACCGACCCTACGACGTGTGGGCTGCCGATGCCGACCTCACGAGGCCGGTCCGCCTCGTGGAATCCAATCCGTGGCTGGCGGAGCGGGCGCTGGGCACCACCGAGCTGATCGAGTATCGCGACGTCGACGGCGACCGGATGCACGGCGTGCTCTACCACCCGGCCGGGACCCGGAGCGCCGGTCCCGTCCCCACCGTGTTGATCGTCTACGAGACCTTCTTCGACGATCGCTTCAACTCGACCATCGCGCTGCTGAACGCCCAGGGCTACGCAGTCCTGCAACCGTCGGTGGACCTGGAGACCGGCTATCCGGGGGAAGCGTGGCTGAAGGGGGTCAGCGCCGCCGCCAACGCGCTGATCGATCGCGGCATCGCCGACCCCGAGCGGCTGGGCGTGCACGGCACCAGCTATGGCGGGTATGCCACGAATCTGTTGGTGACACAGACGGACCGCTTCGCAGCCGCGATCAACATCTCCGGCAAGGTGGACATGATCAGCTTCTACACGGACAGCCCCCGGCTCGGCGTCCGCAACATCCACGCACCGGAGAACAGCCAGGACCGGTTGGGCGCCACGCTGTGGGAGCAGCCCCAGAAGTACATCGCGCACTCGGCCATCATGGCCGCCGACCGGATCGAAACGCCGCTCCTGCTCATGACCGGGGGCCAGGACCACAACGTGCCCGAGCGCACGACCATGGAGATGTACTACGCCCTGCGGCGGCTGGGGAAGACGGTGGAGTGGGTGAGCTACGTCGACGGGGGGCACGGAATGCCGCGCACGGACGAGGCGGCGGTGCGCGACTACCACGAGCGGATCCTGGAATGGTACGAGCGCTGGCTGAAGGCACCCGCGGCGGCCACGGACGAAGGGCGGTGACCCGCGCCGGCCGGGCCGCCCGCGCCTTGGACCCCCCGTGAAGGACCGGCCCGTGGTTTGCGTACAGCGAAGGGAGGACGCCCGGTCGTGCGCCCGCCCTGGAACCCCCGCCCTGGAGGACTGCGAATGTTGAGCCGGCTCCGGAACAGCTGGACCCTCGTGAAGGCCAGCGGCCGCGTGCTGACCCAGGACCCCGAGCTCCTGATCTTCCCCGCTCTCTCCGGGCTGGCGCTGGCCGTGGTCGGCGCGAGCTTCTTCGGAGCCGGAGTGCTCACGGACCTGCAGTCGTCGGTCGCGAGCGACGGCGGGAGCGCCCTGAGTGGCATCCTGGCGGTGTTGTTCTACGTGGTGAGCTACACCATCATCTTCTTCTTCAACTCGGCGCTGGTGGGTGCGGCTCTGATCCGGCTCGACGGCGGCGATCCCACCATCGCGGACGGGTTCCGGATCGCCACGGAACGGATCGGCACCATCCTGGGCTACGCGGTCCTGGCCGCCACGGTGGGGATGGTCATCCGCATGATCGCGGAGCGGGTGGGCGTGCTGGGCCGTCTGCTGACCGGCCTGGTGGGGAGCGCCTGGTCGGTGGCCACCTACCTCGCCGTCCCGGTCCTGGTGAGCAAGGACGTCGATCCGCTGGAGGCCGTGAAGGAGAGTGCGGCCCTGTTCCGTCGCACCTGGGGGGAGCAGGTCGCCGGCAGCGCCAGCATCGCGCTGGTCTTCGTCCCGGTATTCATCGTCATCGCGGTCGTCGGCGTGCTCGGCATCATCGGCGCCGCCTCGATCTCCCCTGCGCTGGCCATCGCCGCCGTGGTATCGCTGATCGGCGCCATCCTCCTGGCCTCGCTGGTCAGCTCGGCGCTGTCGACGGTGTACTCGGCCGCGCTGTACCGCTACGCCACCACCGGTGAGGCGCCCGCCGGCTTCGATGCCGGTACGTTGCGCGGCGCCTTCCGCCCGAAGCGGTAGCCCCGCGAAGGTGGGGCCGGCCCCGCGGCTTCGGGCCTGACCGGTCCGGGGCCCGGGGTCCGCGTCGGCCGCCCGCCCTCACCCCCCGGGCCTCCCGAGCGGCGATCTCGCGCGGTACCGGGGACGGACGGATCCGCCGGCCGCACCCGCCTGCGAAGACTCCCTCGAACAGGAAGCCGCCTCGTGGCAACCGCGATCCCTCCGCCATGTGACGAGACGCGGGCCCGACCGCCGGGCGCGAGCCGGTGCCCATCGAAGAACGGCACCCTGGTGGCGACCATCCTCGGTTCCAGCCTCGCGTTCGTGGTGGGATCGATCATCAACGTGGCACTCCCCTCCATGCAGCGGCATTTCGCCGTGGACGCCACCGGGGTGCAGTGGATCGTCAACGCGTACCTGCTTCCGCTCTCGGCGCTGGTCCTGGTGGGTGGGGCCCTCGGGGACCGCTTCGGCCGCAAGCGCCTCTTCATGCTCGGCTTGCTCGGGTTCACGCTGGCCACGCTGGGCTGCGCGCTGGCCCCGACGCTACCGATCCTCCTCGGATTCCGCTTCCTCCAGGGCATCGGCGCTGCGCTGCTCGCGCCCAACAGCCTGGCCATCCTCGCGGACGGCTTCTCCGGTGAGGAGCGCGGCGAGGCCGTGGGCACCTGGGCCGCGGCAGGCGCCATCGCGGGGGCGGCCGCGCCCCTCCTTGGAGGACTGCTGATCGACGCGCTCGATTGGCGCTGGGCCTTCGCCATCGTCGTCCCGCCCGCGCTCGCGGCCGGAATCGTCGGGCAGCGCAGCATCCGCGAGTCCAAGGAACCCGGAGAGGAGCGGACCCCGCCCGATCTGCAGGGCGCGCTCCTGGCGACCTTGACGCTGGCCACGCTCGTCTATGCCCTGATCCGCTTTCCGGCGGCCGGGTGGCGCGACCCGCGGGTCCTCGCTGCCGCGGTGGCCGGCCTGGCGTTCGGGGCCGCGTTCCTGATCGTGGAACGGCGCAAGCGGCAGGAGGCCATGATGCCGCTCGGGATCTTCGGGTCGGGCAGCTTCTCGGGGATCTCGATCCTGACCTTGCTGCTCTACGGCGCGCTCGGAGGGGTGCTGGTCCTGCTGCCCTACGTGCTCATCACGAGCCTCGGATTCTCCGCGACCGGCGCCGGAGCGGCGATGCTTCCGTTCCCGCTCATCATGGGAACGCTGTCGCGCAGCGCCGGTGGATGGGCCGTCCGCATCGGCATCCGCACCACCCTGACCGTCGGTCCGCTGCTCGTCGCCGCGGGCTTCATGCTGTTCGCGGTCCTGGCTGGACCGGGCATGACCTACTGGAGCGGGATCCTGCCAGGCCTCCTCGTCATGGCCTCCGGCATGGCCATCAGCGTCGCGCCGTTGACCACCGCCGTCATGAACGCCGTCGAGCAGGACTACGTGGGCATCGCAGCCGGGGTGAACAACGCCATCTCCCGCACCGCGGGTCTGATCGCCACGGCGCTCCTGGGTCTGGTCCTGGTGGGTGCGGGGGAGGCGGACGTCGATCTCGTGGCGGGCTTCGCTTCGGCCGCATGGGTCGGAGCGGCGTTGGCGGCCGGGAGCGCTCTCGCCTCCTTCACCCTGATCCGCGAAGAGGCCGTCGCGGGGTGAAGGGCGGGTCGGAGCCTGCCGGCGGCCGGCGCGGCCTCAGGCCGCGCCCGACACCTGATCGAACTGCCGCTTGTAGAGCCGGGCGTACACCTCCGAGCGATCGAGCAGCTCCAGGTGGGTGCCCTCGTCCACGATGCGGCCGCCGTCCAGGACCACGATCCGGTGCGCGCGCATCACCGTGCTCAGACGATGCGCGATGACCAGCGTCGTACGCCCCTCCATGAGACGCTCGAGGGCATCCTGGACGAGCGCCTCGCTCTCCGAGTCGAGCGACGCCGAGGCCTCGTCCAGGATCAGGACGGAGGGACGCTTGAGCATCACGCGGGCGATGGCCATCCGCTGCCGCTGTCCGGCGCTCAGCGTGACGCCGCGCTCCCCGATCGTCTGTCCGTACCCGTCGGGGAAGCCGGCGATGAACTCGTGGGCATGGGCGGCGCGCGCGGCCTCCTCCACCTCCTCGTCGGTGGCCTCCAGATTTCCGTAGCGCAGGTTCTCGCGCACGGTGCCCGCGAACAGCATGGGCTCCTGCGGCACGACCCCGACGGCGCCGCGCAGGTCGGCGAGGCCGAACTCGCGCACGTCCACACCATCGAGCAGCACCTGGCCCCCCACGACATCGTGGAAGCGGGGGAGCAACGACAACATGGTCGTCTTGCCCGCCCCGGAGGATCCCACGAGCGCGACGTGCTCGCCCGCGCCCACCTCCAGGTCGATGCCCCGCAGCACGAACGGCAGGTCGTCCCCGTACCGGAACCACACACCCTGGTAGCGCACGACCCCCTCGAGCGGCGCGGGCAGCGGCGCCGGAGCGGACGGATCGTTCAGCTCGCGCGGCTCGTCGAGGAGTTCGAAGATCCGGCCCGCCGCGCCGGCCGCCTCCTGCAGGTTGGCCCAGAAGCCGGCCAGCGAGGTGACGGCCCCCGCGATCGTGACCACGTAGAGCAGGAAGGCCACCAGGGTGCCCGGCGTCAGCGCGTCCTGGAGCACCAGACGACCGCCCTGCCACACCACGGCGACGATGGCCACCGAGGCCGAGAACGTCACGGCGCCCGTCAGCGCGGCGCGCGCCACGGCGCGCTCCAGGCCCTGGTCCCGCGTGGCGTCCACGTCCTCCTGGAAGCGCGCGATCTCCCACCGTTCGCGCGTGTAGCTCTGGACGGTGTAGATCTGCGTGAACACCTGCTCGGCGCGCGCGATGGCGTCCGCGAGGCGGTCCTGGATCCGCGCGCTGATGCTGCGGACGCGCCGCCCGAAGAGCCATCCCACCACGGCCGCGAAGGGCACGGCCACCAGCGTGATCAGGGTCAGGCCGGGATGGGTCAGCGTGAGCAGCACGAGCGCGCCCACCAGGAAGACGCCCTGCCGGACGATCTCGGGCACACCGAAGCGGATCACGCCCTGCACCAGCCCCGCGTCGGAGGCCAGCCGCGAGCTCAGCTCCCCGACGCGACGCGTGGCGAACCAACCGGGCGACTGGAGCACGAGGTGGTTGAAGATGTCGCGACGCAGATCGGCCACGACCCGCTCGGCCACCGAGGCCGACAGGTAGCTCTGCCCGAAGTTGAGGACCGACTGGATCGCGAAGAGGACGATGAGCCCGATCGCGACGCGGTTCAGCAGCGCGCCGTCCCGCGCGATGAACGCGGCATCGAGCAGGCCGCGCACGATCAGCGGGAAGACCAGCCCGATCGCGGTGGACAGGGGAAGCAGCAACGCCACGCCCCAGAAGGCGCGCCGGTAGGGCCGCACCCGCGGCATCACGCGGCGGATGAACCCCAGGGTCTCCCGGGCCGTCAGTTTCCGCTTGCTCTCCTGCATCTCCACGAAGCTACCCCCTCAGGAAGCGCTGCACAGGTGGGACGCCCGGGGGGCCCACGCGAGGAACGGGGCCTGAGCGCCTGGGTACCGGCTGCTGCCATGTCTCCACGTCTGCATCGTCGCGCCTTCGTCCTTTCGTTGCCTTGGACGCTCGGGCTGTTGCTGCTGGGCAGCGTCGTGCACGCCACGGAATCCAGCCTGGCGTGCCCCGACTGGCCGACCTGCTACGGGACCATGGTCCCGGTCATGGAGGGGGGCATCTTCTGGGAGCACCTGCACCGGCTGGTGGCCGGTGGGCTGCTGCTCCTGTGGGGGGCGGGAACCTGGTTCGCGTTCCGCGAGCCTGGCGTGTCCCGCGCGGTCCGGTCGGGCGCCGTGGCGGGTCTGGGGCTCCTCCTGGTGCAATCCGTGTTCGGCGGCCTCACGGTCCTGTTCAAGCTACCGGACGCCGTCAGCACCACGCACCTGGGTCTGGCGTTCCTGTTCCTGTCGCTGGCCACCTGGCTGGCGGTCGTCTCGCGCTCCGGCGGCACCGGGGTTCTCCCCGAGGCCCGCCGGGAGGTCCGTTTCGTGGCCCTGACGGGCGCGGCGCTCGTGTTCGTGCAATCGCTGCTCGGGGCCGCCGTCCGGCACACCGATTCGGGGCTGGCCTGCCCCGACATCCCCCTCTGCATCGGCGAGTGGGTCCCTCCGCTGGACCAGTGGCCCATCGCGCTGCACTGGACCCACCGCCTGGTCGCCGTCCTGACCGCCGTCTTCATCCTGTACGGGACGGCGCGGGTCTGGCGCGCGCACGCGCGCGGCGCCGCCGGGGGGATGACCTTGGCGTCGGTCCTGGTGCTCACGCAGGTGGGCCTCGGCTTCCTGTCGGTCCACACCTTCCTGGCCGTGGTGCCGGTGTCGCTCCACACCGTGGTCGCGGCCGGTCTGCTCGCCACCCTGGTGGGGACGGCGGCCACGACGGTCGACCGCGACGCGCCCGCCGTGGCGACCCCGCCCGAGCGGGCGCTCACGCACGCCTGATCCACCCACGCGCGCCCGATCGTCCACATGGATCCGGAACGGCTGGGGGACCTGCTCGCCCCCCTCAACGCGCTCCTGAACCTCTCGAGCGCCTGCTTCCTCGTGGCGGGCTTCGTGCTGATCCGCGGCCGGCGGATCGAGGCGCATCGCAGGGCCATGCTGGGCGCCGTCACCGCCTCCGCGCTCTTCCTGGTGTTCTACGTGCTGCGGTTCTCGCTCACGGGCACGCACCAGTTCGCGGGAACGGGCTTCGCGCGCACGGCCTACCTGACCATCCTGTTCTCACACATGGTCCTGGCGGTGGTCATCGTACCGCTGGTGCTGCGCTTGCTGTTCCTGGCCCGCAGGCAGCGCTTCCCGGAGCACCGGCGCCTGGCGCGCTGGACGTATCCGATGTGGCTCTACGTCTCGGTCACGGGTCTGGTCGTCTACGTGATGCTGTACCACGTGTACGGCTGGGTGTAGGGACGCGCCGCAGCCCGGCACCCCGTCAGGCGGACGGCAGGCCGATCTCCACCTCGGCGCCGCCACCGTCCCGGTTGCGCAGATGGATGCCGCCCCCCATCGCCTCCACCAGGCGGCGGGCGTGGGTCAGGCCCAACCCCAGACCGGAGGGAACGGTCGTGTAGAAGGGGTCGTAGGCTTTCGAGAGCGCCTCGGCCGTGAAGCCGGGTCCGCGGTCGGACACGATCACGCGACCGTTGCCGTCGTGCTCGCCCATGCGCAGCTCGACCGGCTCCCCGGCACCGAAGTGCCCGGCGTTGTGCAGCACCAGGAAGAGCGCGTCCTTGAGCCGCTCCCCATTTCCCAGCACCCGCACCGCGCGTCCGGGCTCGTGGACCCGCAGGTCCGCGCCGGAATCGTCCTTGTATTCGGCGGCCACTTCGGACACGACCCGCCCCAGGTCGAGCGTCTCCACGTCCGCCGAAGGCACCGCCGCGAAGAACTCGAGGTCGGCCAGCGCGCCCAGTGCCTCCTCCACGCCGTCCTTGAGCACGGCGGGAGGTCCGCCGGCGGCGAGCGCCAGCGGCCGCTCCACGTTGTGGTGCAGGTAGGCGGTGACCCGGTCCAGGGCCCGGGACGCGGCCTCCCGGAACTCGGTGCCCCGTGGGGTCCAGTGGGTGCGGATCGCACGGTCGAGCTCCACCACCTCGGGAGCGTCGGGCCGGGCGGGCGCGCCCGCGGAGACATCCGCGGCGTACCGTCGCAGCGCCGCGACCAACTGGGCGCGTCCCGCACCGCGACCCAGCATCCAGCCCAGGAAGCCGAAGACCACGCCCGCAACGATGGCGAGCCAGAGATTGAGCGTCATGGCCCCATTCTACCGACCGGAACCGCTTGCTTCCATCCCTGCCGGCGCGGTAACCTCCGGCCACCCGCCCCCCGTCCCCGACGAGCATGGATCCGATCGAACGCCTGCGCGCCGTGCTGGCCAGCTCCAGCGATCCCGCCAATCCCGACGCGGAAGCGGTGGCCGGGATCATCGACCGCGTCCACCGGGTGGCGGTCGTGGGGCTGAGTCGTGACCCCACCAAGGCGGCCCGTCGCGTGCCCTCGTACATGGCCGCGAAGGGCTACGAGATCATCCCGGTCAACCCGCACGCGGACCGGCTGCTGGGACGCGAAGCGCGTCCGTCGCTGCGGGACGTGCCGGAGCCGGTGGACATGGTCGTGGTCTTCCGGCCCTCCGAGGAAGCGCGCCGGATCGTCGACGTCGCCGCGGCCCGCAGCGAGCGCCCGGTGATCTGGCTGCAGGAGGGGATCCGCGCGGACGTGGCCGCCGCGGCGGCGCGGGCGGCCGGGCTGACCGTGGTGCAGGATCTCTGCTTCTACAAGGCCCACCGCGCCCTGCACGAGACCGCGCCCCGCCCGGCGGCGGAGCGGTAGGGATCGGGGGGGGAACCCTCGGCGGGCCGGGAGGCGGGCACCGACCGCGCACGCCCCCTTCCACGCCGAACCGATCAGTCCAGCGCCGCCAGGGCCTCGGCCGCGTTGCCCTTCGCCTTCACCTTCCGCATGGCCTTCCGCACCACCCCCTTCTCGTCGATGACGAAGGTGCTGCGCTCGATGCCCATGTACGTGCGGCCGTACATCGACTTCTCCTTCCACACGCCGTAGGCCTCCGCCACGCTGTGGTCGGTGTCGGCCAGGAGGGGGAAGTTCAGGTCGTACTTCTTCTTGAACTTCTGGTGCGACGCGACCGGGTCGGGCGAGACGCCGAGCACCACGGCACCGGCCTCGTCGATCCGCGTGCGCGTGTCGCGGAACTCGCAGGCCTGGGCGGTGCAGCCGGACGTGTCGTCCTTGGGATAGAAGTACAGGATCACCTTGCGTCCTTCGAGATCCGCGAGCCGGACGGTGGTGCCGTCGTCGGCGGGGAGCGCGAACGCGGGTGCCTTGTCGCCTTCCTCGATCATTCCTCCTCCGGGTCCACTGCGGGAACGGGCTCCGCGGCGGCCACCGGGTCGGCCGCGGGCACGGGATCGGCTGCCGGCACCCCTGTGCCGCGGTCGGCGCGGGCCGCCGGGACCGGCTCGGGGCCGGGAAGCGGGAGCGGCGGCGCGTCCCGGACCGACCAGCGGTACTGGGGCCCGTGCACGCCCACCTCGCGGACGTAGCTCACCTTGACCGGCTCCCCGGCGTCGCGCGACAGGATGGCCTCCAGGACGCCGGAGACCAGGTTGCAGGGGTCCCCTCCGGGATCGGTCTCCAGGAACAGCGGGTCCCGGCTCACGAAGGTGAGCGATCCCGCCTCGAAGGTCCCGATGGATCCGCCGAACATCTGGGCCAGGTCCTTGGAGAGGCGCCGACGGGCCAGACGACCCAGCAGCCCCTTCTTCATCACCCGCCGGTACCGTCGCGGGCCGCCCAGGCGATCCACGAGCGCGCGTCCCGACCAGCGGAAGACCTGGTCCGAGTCCGGGCGGCGGACCACCAACGCCACGAGATCGTTGATCTCCGCGCCGGCCACCCGGCTCTTCTTGCGGACGGCCTGCTCGTAGTAGCGGATCCGGGACCCGATGACGTCACTCAGCCCGAACCGCCGGGGAAGCGTGACGGTCGGATCCTCCTCCGTGAGGTATTCCTCCGGCCGGTCCAGGGAGCGCATGGCTTCCAGGATGGAAAGCCCCACCACGGCCGAAACGCGCCTCTGTAGCGAATTCACGTCTGGTCGAGCATCCGGGGGGTAGGCGACCCAACGATGGGGGCCGCAATCTCGGGCGCGCTCCCCGCGAGGGCAACGCATGGGAGATATTCCCCGTCCAGCCCGACCTGCTAACTTGGGTCCCTGATGCGACGCTACCCTGCCTTCGATCCCCCGGAATACCTCGATTGGAGCGCCGATCCGGCGCTGGTCGACGAGCACCTGGCCGGCGCGGGCCGCACCCCGGAGCGCCGTGGGATCCTGGCGGCCCTGGGGGCGGACGAGCTCCTGGAGCTCTACCGGGGACTGCTCCGCACCCGGCTGCACGACATCGGCCTGAAGCGCTGGGTGCGCACCGGCGTGATCTCCAAGGCCTGGCTGGGCACGGGCGAGGAGGCCGCCACGGTGGGCCCGGTGGCCGCGCTGCACCGCGGCACGGACGTGGTGATGCCCATGATCCGCAATGCCGGCGCGTGCATCCTGATGGGCCTGCCGATCGCGGACCTGTTCCGCGCCTACCTGGCCACGTCGGATTCACCCAACGGGGGGCGGGACCTGCACGTGGGCGATCCCGCCAAGGGGGTCTACCAGCCCATCTCCCACATGGGCACCAACGTGCCCGTGATGGCCGGGGTGGCCCTGGCCTTCCGCAACCGGGGCGAATCCCGCGTGGCGCTCACCTGGGTGGGGGACGGCGCGTCGCGCAGCGGCGAGGCCCACGAGGGCGCCAACCTGGCCGCCGTCCAGGACCTCCCGGTCATCTTCGTGTTGCAGAACAACCAGGTGGCCCTGGGCACCCGGGCAGAGCAACACACCGCCGGGTCGCTGGAGGCCTGGCCCGCCATGTACGGCATCCCGAGCGAGACCTGCGACGGCAACAACCTGCTGGAGATGTACGTCGCCACCCGGCTCGCCGCGGAGGCCTGTCGCCGGGGAGAGGGCCCGCGCGCCCTGGTGGCCACCACCTTCCGGATGGGCGGGCACGCCACCCACGACGAGCGCGAGGCCCGCGAGACCTTCCCGGCCGAGCTGTTCCAGTGGTGGGGGCAGCGCGACCCGGTGGGCATGTACGAGGCCGTGCTGGCCCGCCTGGGGATGCCGGAGGAGCGGCTCCGGGCCGTCGAGGCCGAAGCCACCGCGGAGGTCGAAGCGGCGGCGGACGAGGCGCTCCGCTCCCGCGAGCGGGCGCCGGAGGGAACCGCGGCGGTCTACGAAGGCTTCGGTAGCGGTGGGGTGCTCGCCGCGCTGCAGGGCCGGCCCACGGGGCCGAGAGTGCCCTAATTTCAAGGAAAACCGTCAGTTATCCCTTGAAGTGCCCGGTTTGTTCCCCCATATTCCCGTTCGCCGTAGCCGGTAACCCGGCCCGCCACGGTACGACCGCACCAGGGTCGTCCGGCGCACCTTCGAGCGCCGCTCGAAGCGTCACGCCAGCGGCCCTGTTGTCACGGGGATCCGGATCCACTGAACCCGGACGCCGAATTATGCCTAGCGTTCTCACGGACGGCCACCCTGCGGGGCTGATCGATCCGACCGAAGCACACGAGGAGTCCCCTCGGGACCTCGTGCCCCTGGGGGAGCTGACCGACGAGGGCCTCGTCGAAGCGCACCTCGAGGGACGCCCCGGTGCGTTCCAGGAGCTGTACGACCGCTACCGGGACCGCCTCATCCACTTCATCACCCGGAAGACCGGGGACTCCGACCGGGCGCAGGACCTGGTGCAGGAGGCGTTCATCCGCGTCACGCGTCACCTGCACCGCTTCGACACGTCCAAGAAGTTCTCGACCTGGGTCTACACCATCGCCAGCAACCTGGCGAAGAACGAGCTGCGGAATCGCTCGCGCTCGCCGCTGGTGCTGTTCCAGAAGCTCACGAGCAACTGGGACGAGGACCATCGCCCCCTCCAGTTCCAGGACCTGAGCCTCCGGCCCGACGACCTCTACCGGAAGCGCTATCTGCGTCGCCTGGTCGAGGACACGGTGGAGACGTTGCCGGAGCATCATCGCCTCGTCTTCCGTCTGCGGGAGCTGGAAGGGAAGAGCTACGAGGAGATCGCCGAGATCACCGGCGTGAACCTGGGCACGGTGAAGAGCCGGTTGCATCGCGCGCGCAACTCCTTCGCGCAGCGCATCGAGCCCTTCCTCAACTAGCGCGCGCCGGATGTCCATGTTCGAGGACCTCCGGCGCGCGTTCCGCGAGGCCGTCTCCAACTTCAAGGAGGAGCTCGGACGCGAGGACGTGCCCGAGGTCGTCGATCGCCTGCTCCAGCAGATGGTGCAGGAGATGACGGATACGCGTGCCTACGTGAAGAAGCTCGACGCCGACATCGAAGTGGCCGAGAAGCGGCTGGCGCACGAGGAGGAGCAGGCCAAGACGGCGCTGCGGCGCCAGGCCATGGCCCAGGGGATCGGCGACGAGGAGACCGCGGCCATCGCGCTCCAGTTCGCCCAGAAGCACGCACGCCACGTGGAGATCCTCGAGCAGAAGCTCAGCGCGTTCCGGCAGGAGCGGACGGTGCGCACGGCCGAGATCGAGGAGATGACGGTCAAGTTCAAGGAGGCCCGCGCCCAGCGCGAGCGCCTCACCGCCACGGCCGGTCGCAGCCAGGCCCGGGGGTCGCTCGGCGAAGCGGACGCCCTGTTCGCGGAGCTGGACCGCATGGAGTCGAAGATCGAGGGCACGGACCACGAGACCGCCGCGGCGGACGAGGTGGCCGACGCCCTCGGGGAGCGGCCCCGCTACGACGACCTGGCGGCCGAGCTCGACTCGTTGGGCCGCTCGGCGCCGGAGCCGAGCGTGGAGGAGCGGCTGGAGGAGCTGAAGCGCCGGATGGGGCGGTAGGGCGCAGGCCGCCCGGCCCGGGTACGCGGCCGAGGCCGCCCCGGTGGCCGAGCCCGCCCGGCCTTTCTAGATTCCCGCCGCGGTAGCACGTGTCTCGCTGAGATAAAGGCCCGAGGGTCATCGATGGAAAACTGGATCGGGATCGGGATCTGGATCGTCATGGGCGCCGTCATCGGCCTGCTGATGAAGGCAGTCGTCAAGCTCGAGGACGAAACGCCCGGACACGCCACGGTCATCGCCGTCCTGGGCGCCTTCGCCGCGGTCATCGGCGGGATGCTGGGCGTGGGCATCTTCCACTTCTTCGATCCGCGGGCGCTCTCCCTGGGCGGGATGGCGGGCGGCCTCTTCCTGGCCGTCCTGTTCACGTTCATCTATCGCTGGGGAGTCCGGGGGCTCACTTGAGCTCCGACCCGCAGGAGTACATCGGCCGAGAGCTCGCCCGCTTCCAGGACGAGCTCTTCGCGTTCCTGCGCATCCCCTCCGTCAGCGCCTCGAGCGCACACGACGCCGACACCCGCCGCGCCGCGACCTGGTTGCAGGAGCGCATGGAGGCCGCGGGGCTCACCGCGTCCCTCCACGAGACGGCCCGCCACCCCGTGGTGCTGGGGGAGTGGCGGGGTGCCCCCGAAGGTGCCCCCACCGTCCTGGTCTACGGCCACTATGACGTCCAGCCGTCCGACCCCGACGACCTGTGGAGCTCGCCGCCGTTCGAGCCCACCGTCCGGGACGGCCGCATCCATGCCCGGGGCGCCGCCGACGACAAGGGCCAGCTCTACCTGCACGTGAAGGCCATCGAGGCCCACCTGCGCGCGCGCGGCTCCCTGCCGGTGAACGTCGTCGTCCTGGCCGAAGGCGAGGAGGAGATCGGCTCGCCCAACCTGGTGCCGTTCGTGAAGGCCATGAAGGACCGCCTGGCCTGCGACGCCGTGGTCATCTCGGATTCGGCCATGTTCGCGCCCGGCCAGCCGTCCCTGCTGTTCTCGCTCCGCGGGCTCGCCTACTTCGAGCTGCGCGTGCGCGGGCCTCGCGGAGACCTGCACTCGGGCGCCTATGGCGGGGCCGTCGTCAATCCGGCCAACGCGCTGGCGCGCATCCTGGCCTCGCTCCACGACGAGCGGGGGCGCGTCGCCATCGACGGGTTCTACGACGACGTGGTGGAGTGGGAGGAAGCCACGCGCGAAGGGATCCGGGCGCTGCCGTTCGACGAGGCGTCCTTCCTGGCCGAGACGGGCGCCAGCAGCCTGGGCGGCGAGGCGGGGTGGAGCGTGCCGGAGCGGCTCTGGATCCGTCCCACCTGTGACGTGAACGGCCTCTCCAGCGGCTATCAGGGCGAGGGCGCCAAGACGGTGCTCCCGGCCAAGGCCATGGCCAAGGTCAGCTTCCGGCTCGTCCCCGATCAGGACCCCGCGCGGGTCGCCGAACTGTTCCGGGCCCACGTCCGGAAGGTGGCCCCGGCCGGCGTGGAGGTGGACGTGCTGGAGCTGCACGGCGGGCGGCCCTGGAAGGGCCAGGTGGAAGGCCGCCTGGTGGACGCCGCCTCGCGCGCCCTGGCGCGATCCTTCGACCAGCCGCCGGTCCTCGTGGGGGAAGGCGGCTCCATCCCCATCGTGGTGGAGTTCGAGGAGATCCTGGGCGCCCCGGCGCTCCTCCTGGGCTTCGCGCTCCCGGGCGCCAACATGCACGCGCCGGACGAATGGTTCCCGCTCGACAGCTTCGAGAAGGGCACGCGCGCCCTGGCACACCTCTACGACGAGCTCGCGGGCTGACCGTCCGTCCAGCCTGACGGCCCGCCCGTGTCCTCGCCTCCCCGCCTGCGCATCGTCGCCGTCGACACCGGCGGCACGTTCACCGACCTGGTCTCCCTCGGTGGGGGCGGGCTGGAGCGTCTGAAGGTCCCCTCCACCCCGCACGATCCCGCCCAGGCCGTCCTGGACGGCGTGCGGGCGCTCGTTCCGGTCGGGGAGCCCTTCCATCTGATCCATGGCTCCACGGTGGCCACGAACGCCCTGCTGGAGCGCAAGGGCAGCCGCGTCCACCTGGTCACGAACCGCGGCTTCGAGGACGTGATCGAGATCGGCCGCCAGAACCGGCCCCAGCTCTACGCCCTGGTGGGTCACCGGCTGCCGCCGCTGGTGGCGCGGGAAGACCGGGTCGGGGTGCGCGGACGACTCGGGCCCGACGGCACCGAGCTGGAGCCGCTCGACCCCGCCGAGCTGACCGCCCTGCCGGAACGCCTGGCCGGTGCCGTGTCGGTGGCCGTGGTGCTGCTCCACGCCTACGCCGATCCGGCGCACGAGGAGCGGGTGGCCGCGGCGCTGGCGGACCTGGGGGTCCCCCTGTCGGTCTCCAGCCGCATCCTGCCGGAGTACCGGGAGTACGAGCGGACCTCCACCACCGTGGTCAACGCGTACGTGGGTCCGCTCATGGACCGGTACCTGGGACGCCTGGACCGTGAGGCCGGAGCGCGCCGCTTCCGGGTGATGGGCTCCAATGGAGGGGCCCTGTCCGCCGAGCGCGCCCGCGCCGAGCCGGTCCACACCGTGCTCTCCGGGCCCGCCGGGGGCGTCGTGGGCGCGCTGGCCTGGGGGGAGCGGACCGGCCTCGATCGCCTGATCACGTTCGACATGGGCGGTACCTCCACCGACGTCTCGCTCTGTCCGGGTCGCCCGCTGCACACGCGGGAGTTCCAGATCGACGGCCAGCCCGTCGCCGTGCCGGTCATCGACATCCACACCGTAGGGGCGGGTGGCGGCAGCCTCGCCCGGGTCGACCCCGGAGGAGCGCTCCGCGTCGGGCCGGAGAGCGCGGGCGCGGTGCCCGGGCCCATCTGCTACGGTCGCGGAGGCACGCAGGTCACGGTCACGGACGCCAACGTCTGGCTGGGCCGCCTCCCGGCGGACGCCTTCCTGGGGGACCGGGAGCTCGACCGCGAGGCCGTACGGGCCCCGCTGACCGCCCTGGCGCAGGCGCTGGGCTCGACGCCCGAGCGCGCCGCCGAAGGCGTGCTGGCGGTGGCGGAGACCGCCATGGTGCGGGCGCTCCGGGTGATCTCCGTCGAGCGGGGCTTCGATCCGGCCGACTTCACGCTGGTGGCCTTCGGGGGGGCCGGCGGCTTGCACGCCGCCGAGCTGGCGCGCGCCTTAGGCGCGGCCTCCGTGCTCGTGCCCCCCGACCCGGGCCTGCTCTCCGCGTTCGGGATGCTGGTGGCGCCAGTGAGCCGCACGGCGGTGCGCACGCTGCTCGCGCACACGGGCCAGGACGGTCTGGAGGACCGCGTGCGGGACGCGCTGGCCGAGACGGACGCGGAGGCCCGCGCCCTTCTGTCCGGCGAGTCGGATGCGGACGAGTCCATCGAGGTGGAGCGCCAGGTGGACGCCCGCTACCGCGGGCAGAGCTTCGAGCTGCGCGTGCCGGCCGACGACTGGCTCGAGCGGTTCCACGCCGCCCACCGGGCGCGCTATGGCTACGAGCGACGGGAGGCGGTCGTGGAGGTGGTGACCGTGCGCAGCGACGCCCGTGCGTCCGGGCCCGCCGCGCCGTTCCCGACGCTCCCGGACGTCCGGGACGCCGCGCCCCTTCGGCCCCATCCGGTGTACGAAGGCGGCGCGCACGCCCAGGGCTCGCGCGTGGAGCGTGCGTCGCTCCGGGCGGGACACCGACTGCGGGGCCCGCTGGTGATCACCGAGTACAGCGGCACCGTGTGGGTGCCGTCCGGTTGGACGGTGGAGGTGGACGCCTCCGCCTGCCTGCACCTCCGTGCGGAGACGGACGCGTGAGCCCATCCCACCCGACGTTGGACGGCGCCGGGACGCGCACGCGCGAGCGGCCTCCCTACGGCGCGGCGCTGCTCGCCGGGCTGGCCGTCTTCCTGCTCTACACGCTCACGCTCGCGCGGACCACGCAGTACTGGGACGCCAGCGAGTACATCGCCACCGGGCACATCCTGGGCATCCCCCACCCGCCCGGGAATCCACTGTTCGTGCTGCTGGCGCGCACGTGGGACATCCTCCTCACGCCGCTGGGGCTGTCGACCGCGGTGCGCATCAACCTGTTCTCGGCGGCGATGGGTGCCGGCGCGCACGGGCTGTGGTTCCTGGTCGTCCATCGCGTGCTGCGCGCCTTCGATGAAGGCCGGAGCTTCCGCCTGGTGGGCGCCGCCGCAGCGGTGGCCGTGTCCGCGACGGCCTTCACGGTGTGGAATCAGTCCAACGTGAACGAGAAGGTCTACACGGTCTCTCTGTTCACGATCGCGCTGCTGACCTGGCTCATCTTCCAGTGGCGCGAGCACCTCGGGGAAGGCAAGGACGACAACCTGCTCGTTCTGGTGGTCTTCATCCTGGGCCTGTCGGTGGCCAACCACCTGATGGCCTTCCTGGCCACGCCCGCCCTGCTCGTCTATGTGGCGGTGGTGCACCCCCGCAGCCTGATCAACTGGCGACTCTACGTCGCCGGCCTCATCGCGCTGGGCGCAGGCCTCTCCGTCCACCTGTTCCTCCCCATCCGAGCGGGCTTGGGGCCGATCATCAACGAGGCCAGTCCGACGTGCGGCTCGGTCGGCGGAGCCCTGGTGAGCGTGCTGAGCTGGGGCCAGGCCGGATGCGCGGAGCTTTCCGCCGCGCTCAGCCGCCAGCAGTACGACAAACCGCCGCTGTTCCCGCGGCTGGCGCCGATCCACTCGCAGATCGCCAACTACCTGCAGTACTTCGACTGGCAGTGGGCACGCTCCCTGGGTGCGACGGACGTGGTGTTCTCGTCCCTCCGGTTGCCCGTCACGCTGCTGTTCACGGCGTTGGGGGTGATCGGTGGGACCGAGCACCTGCGGCGGGACCGGCGCTCCGGTCTGTATTTCCTGGTGCTGCTGGGCACGCTCTCCCTGGGCCTGGTCATCTATCTGAACTTCCGGTACGGCTTCTCGATCGCCGCGCCCGTCAACGATCCCGAGCTGCACGAGGTACGCGAGCGCGACTACTTCTTCATCGTCAGCTTCTCGCTGTGGGGGCTCTGGTCGGGCGTGGGGATCGCAACGCTGTGGCGCTGGGCGGGCGCGCGCACGGGTCGGGCGCTCCTGGGCGCGCCCGTGCTGGCGTTGGCCCTGGTCCCGCTGCTCCTCAACTTCGGGTGGGCCAGCCGCAGCCGGGACTATTCGGCGCGCGACTGGGCCTACAACCTGCTGCAGAGCGTCGAGCCCTACGGGGTGCTCTTCACCAACGGCGACAACGACACGTTCCCGCTCTGGTATCTGCAGGAGGTGGAAGGCATCCGTCGCGACGTGACCGTGATCGTCACGTCGTACCTGAACACCGACTGGTACGTGCGGCAGCTGAAGGCGCTGACGGAGCCCTGTGCCGCGCCTGAGGCCTGGGCGGACGACCCCACGTTGATCACCTGCCAGCGATCCTACCAGCCCGCTGAAGGTGGACCACGGTATGTCGGCTCGAGCGATCCGCTGTACGCGCAGGCCGTAGCGGCGGCACCCACCGACGCCGGGGAGGGAACGCTGCTGCCGCTCGACCGCCCGCTGGTGCTCCCGCAGCGCGCCATCACGTCCGTGCCCGACACCACGCTGACACGGGTGGCGAACACCATCATTCCCATCCGCGAGGACACACGCTACCGCGTCGGTCCCATCGACGCCGTCCTGCCGGGCGGCCAGTACCTGCAGCCGTGGCACCAGTTCGCCATCAGCATCATCGCCGAGTCAATGGGCGAGCGACCCATCTACTTCGCGTCGAGCGGCAGCGGCGCGCCCTCCGCGCTCGGGCTGGACCGCTTCCTGATGCGCCAGGGATTGGCGTACAAGCTCCTCCCGGCCGTTCCGTCGCCGGACTCGATGCCCCCTGGCGTGATCCAGCTCGACGAGAGTCCGCTCACACCGGTGATCGGGTACTGGCTGGACGTGGAGCGGACGCGTCGGCTGGTGGAGCACGTCTTCGTGCATCGCGGGGGCATCCCGGACGCCTGGGACGCCTGGCCCGACCGACCGAGCATCGGCATCCCCAACTACTACTCGTGGACGTACTACTCCCTCGCGCAGGCTGCCGCGCAGCGGCGCGACGCCGAGGCCATGGAGCGCTACCGCGAGCGGGCCGAGGCCTGGGGAGACCTGGGGAGTTGAGGGCCGCGACCTCGACGTTTGCGCTCACCGCGCAGCTCCTGCCCGCGGCGCAGGAGGAAAGCGCACAGCCGGCCCGCTTCCGGGGATCGCTCGATGCGCAGGCGCTCCTCCCCGAGCTCGTCCGCACGGCCGTCATCCTGCTGGTGGCCATCGTGGCGTATCGGTTGGTGAAGGCCCTGATCCGCCGGATGGTGCAGCGCGAGGTGGCCGACGAGGACCCCGTGACCCGGCGGCTTCGGCTGCAACGGAGCCAGACCCTGGCCAGCCTGCTGGGCAGCGTGGCCTTCGTGGTCATCGCCACCCTGGCCACGCTCACCGTGCTGGACAACTTCATCGACATCGGCCCGCTGCTGGCCAGCGTCGGCGTGCTCGGGCTGGCCGTCTCCTTCGGCGCACAGTCGCTGGTCAAGGACGTCATCACCGGCACCTTCATGCTGCTCGAGAGCCAGTTCGGGGTGGGGGACGTGATCCGCATCGCCGACGTCTCCGGACAGGTGGAGCGCATCACGCTGCGCACCACGACGCTGCGGGACCTGCACGGTGTCGTCCACATCGTACCCAACGGCGAGATCACCCGCGTCAGCAACCTGACCAAGTCGTGGTCGAAGGCCGTCCTCGACATCGGGGTTGCGTACAAGGAGAACGTGGACCGGGTGATCGCGCTGCTCGCGTCCATCGTGGAGGAGTTCCACCGCGACCCGGCCTGGGCTCCGCGCCTGTTGGAGGCACCCGAGGTCCTGGGGGTCCAGGATCTCGGGGACAGCGCCGTCGTCATCCGCGCCAGCGTGAAGACCCTGCCGCAGGAGCAGTTCGCCGTATCGCGCGAGCTGCGGCGGCGGATCAAGAACCGCTTCGACGAAGAGGGGGTGGAGATCCCCTTCCCCCATATGACGTTCTACTGGGGGGAAGGGCAGCAACCCGGGGAGCGGGCGGAGGCATCCGACAAGCGCGCGCCTCTGGAGCCGGGAACGACCGACTGAGGGGACCCGAAGCCGAGCGGCGGAGCCGGCGGCACCGACGAGGGGAGGATGGGATGGGACGATTCGCGCGACGGTGTCTCGGGGGGCTCGCCCTGGTGGTGGGCAGCGGATGCGGCCGGGGACCTGCGCCGTCCTCCACGGACCCCGCAGCGGATTCCGCGGCCATCGTCGCAGCGAGCCGCGCATTCTCCGACGCATACGTGGACGGAGACACGGCCCGCCTGGCCGAGCTCTACACGGAGGACGCGCTCGTCCTCCCGCCCGGACGGACCGTGCAGGGGCGAGCGGCCATCCAACGCTACTTCGGACCGGGACCGCGGCGTGCGAACCTCGCGCACGCCATGACGTCGGAGCGGCTGGACGTACAGGGCGACCTCGCCACCGACGTGGGCGAGTGGTCCAACACGTGGCGGATCGGAGAGGAGGAGGCGCAGACCGCCTCCGGTCGCTACCTCGTGGTCTGGCGTCGCGGACCGGACGGCCGCTGGCGCATGGTGTACGACATGTGGCACCGGCCCCCGTCCTGATCCATCCCGCTTCCACCCAGGAGACGCCCATGTCGGTCCTTGCCCGCCGCTCCACGCTCGGGGCCCTGCTGATCGCCCTGGTCTCCGGGGGATGGAACGTCCCCCCGCTCCCGGCCCAGGAGGCCTCCGGCCGGCTCCCCTCCGTGGAGCTGCCGCCGGAGCTGGAGCGCGTGCTGCGCGACTACGAGCAGGCGTGGTCCGGAGGGGACGCGGAGGGTCTGGCCCGGCTGTTCACGGAAGACGGGTTCGTGCCTCGTCCCCACGGATGGACGCGCGGACGTGCCGCCATCCTCGACGCCTACGCCTCGACCGGTGGGGACCTGCGGCTGCGGGCCCACGCGTTCGCCACGTCCGGGACGGTGGGCTGGATCGCCGGCTCGTACGGCTACGCGGAGGAAGCTGCCACCCGCGACATGGGTCGCTTCCTGCTGGCGCTCCGGCGTGACTCTGCCGATGCACCGTGGCGCATCGCCGCGGACCTCGATCACGGAAACCAGGGGTCCCCGTAGGCGGGCACCGACGTTCACCCGCGCATGCGCACCCGCGCGCGAAGCGCCGGGTAGCGCCTCCAGAGCGTGAGGGCGCGCGCCACCACGAACGTCACGAACGCCAGCCACAGCCCCGTGTTGCCCCCCCACCGCGCCAGCGGAAGCGAGAGCACCAGGAAGACGAGGCAGGAAAGGACGCTGGCGTTCCGCATGGCGCGCGTGCCCGTGGCTCCGATGAAGACCCCATCCAGCTGGAACGCCGCGAAGGACAGCGCCACGTAGAGGGCCGTCCATGGCAGGTGGCGCACGGCCACCGTCCGTACGTCCGGCAGGTCGGTGAGCACGTGCACCAGCGGCGTGCCCAGCAGCAGCACCAGGGTGGCGAGGACGATCGCGGTGAGTGCCGCCATCCAGGTGGACAGGCGCACGGCACGGTCGAACGCGTCCACCCGGGCCGTGCCGACGGCTCGACCCACGAGGATCTCCGTCGCGTGCGCGTAGCCGTCCAGGAGGTACGCGCTGAGTGTCACGAGCTGCATCAGGACGTGGTTCGCCGCGAGGATGTCGTTGCCGAAGCGGGCGCCCTGGTTGGTGAACCACCCGAAGCCGAGCAGCAGGAACAGCGTCCGGATCATGATGTCCGCGTTCGCGGACATCATCGCGCGCGCGGCGCCGCGATCCAGGATGCGGGCACGCGGCCAGAAGGGCTCGCTGTCCGTGCGCTCAGCTTGAAAGACCCGCACCAGCAGGCCGCATCCGACCACGAGCGTGCTCCACTCCGCCAGCGCGGTACCCAGGGCGATCCCACGGACCCCCCATCCGAACACGCCCGCGAACAGCACGTCCAGCGCGATGTTGACGC
The DNA here is from genome assembly GCA_041390125.1 of Gemmatimonadota bacterium. NCBI lineage: Bacteria > Pseudomonadati > Gemmatimonadota > Gemmatimonadota bacterium. The sequence goes on from JAWKQN010000010.1 coordinate 122,188, forward strand.
CGTTCAGGAAGACCTGCGTGACGAGCACCTGGCGGGTCTTGCCGAGGCCGATCAGCGACCCGAGCACGGCGAAGACCCCGAGGCTCGCCGGAGCGGCCCAGATGCGGATCCGCAGGTAGGCTTCGGTCAGCGCCTCCACGTCCGGCTGCGCCCCGAGCAGGGCCAGGGCAGCCCGACCGAGCGGCACCTGCAGCAGGACGAGCCCGGAGCCGAGCACCCCCGCCAGCATCAGTGCGCGCGCGAACGTGGCGCGGACCTCCGCCGGATCGCCGCGACCGGCGGCCTGGGCGGTGAAGCCCGTCGTGCCCATGCGCAGGAAGCCGAAGCCCCAGAAGAGGAAGCTGAAGACCAGCGCCCCCAGCCCGATGGCGCCCAACGCGGACACATTGCCCGTATTCCCGATCACGGCGGTGTCGACCAGGCCCAGGAGGGGCACGGCCGCATTGGCGAGAACGATGGGCCACGCGAGGTGGAGGATCGTCCGGGGCGTGACAGGCGCGTGCATGGCGAGGAAGGTCGCGGATCGGCCTTCGTCGGCCAGCCCCGCCCCACCCTCGCGAGGTGCGGGCGCGGGGATTGCAGGCCCCGGGCGGGGCCCGCCCGCCCCGTTCGAGGCGGCGTGGTGCCCCCTGGACCCGCCCGCGGGAGGAGGCGATGAACAAGCTCTTCGGATTCCTGGGGATGACCCTCGGTGGCTGGCTCGGCTGGGCGATCGGCGCCCACGTGTCCTTCTTCACCGCGTTCATCGCCAGTGTGGTGGGCACCGGGGCCGGTCTGTTCGCCGCGCGACGCGCCCTGGCGTCCCTGCTGGGGTGACGGGCCCGAGACAGAGCCCCCCCCACGAAACCTCCGCTCGAGGCACCCACGGAACGAGGGCCGGAGACGCGACCGCCTCCGACCCTCTCCCGTGTGTCCGTCCCGGCAGACGCAGCCTCAGGCCACGTCGCCGGGTCTCCGCGTCAGTTCACGATCGGCGTCGACACGATCGTCACCCGGATGATGTCGCCCACGGGCGGATAGAAGTATCCATCCTCGACGTCGGCGATGGCGCGGATGATCCCGTCCTCGTCCTCACCCGAATCGGGTCCGTCCTGCCGCTGGACCTGGTCGGGCCCCACGCCCGGCTCCTGGTTCACCTCGGTGCCGGCGTCCCACAGGCCCACCTGCGCGGTGAGGTCGCCGTTGGCCGGCACGTCGCCGTTGAAGAGCGCGATCCCGTCCTCGGGCCCATAGAAGAGGTCGTTGGACGCCACGAACATCGTGGCGAACGACAGTCGGTCACCCTCCATGGCCGTGAACTGGATCTCGTACGCCTCACCGGGCCCGATGGGACCGGCGGTGGCGCTGCCCTCCGGCATCGTGAACGTGCCGCTGGCGTCGACGTCCGTCGCGGCGCCGAGCGCTGCCGCCAGGGCCGTGGGATCCCCGTCCTCGGCAATGGCCTCGAGGCCGTCGTCGGCATCGGCGGAACCGACGGTGAAGACCGGGTTGTCACCCTGGTAGACCGCCCACACGCCGGGAGAGAGCGGAACGGTCACGCCGGACCGCTCTTCCAGATTGTCCGCGAGCGTGGCCGGGTCGCCGTCCTCGGCGATCGCCTCCAGGCCGTCGTCTTCGAGCGGATCACCCGCCGTGAAGAGCGGCGCCGACTCGGTGTGCAGCACCCAGGCGCCCGGGGAGAGCGGCACCGCCTGTCGACCGCCGTCGGACGTCATCAACGTGGTGGAGTCCGACACGTTCTGGATGATCACGGTGAAGCGCTGCGCGCTGTCGTGCTGCACCATCACCTCGATCACGTCCTCCACATCGGGCAGGTTCCCGAAGTCGTCGGCCGCCGGGCGGACCGAGATGTCCGGATCCGACGCACCCGTGTCGGGGTCGCCCTGGCTCGGGGCCTGGTCGTCACCCAGCCCGGGCTCCTGGTTCTCTTCCGTCCCCGCGTCCCACAGCATGATCTGCGAGGTCACCACACCGTCGACCGGGTCGCCATTGGCATCGTAGAGCGGGATGCCGTCCTCGTCCGGCGCGAAGAAGAAGTCGTTGGACGGGATGAACATGGTGGCGAAGGAGAAGTGCGCGCCCGGCGGGGCCGTCAGATCGACTTCATAGGCGTCGCCGGGAAGCAGGGCGGCGGGTGCAGAAGCGCCGACGGGGGTGTCGAACGACCCCGACTTCAGCACTTCGTGCATCTCGCCCACGTTCTCGATCCGGAGCGTGAACGCGGCCTCGGTAGGCTCGCCGGGCTCAAGGCCGTTGTCGTCGTCGTCGCACGCGGAGAGCGTGGCGCCGGTGGACACGAACGCCACTGCGGCCAGCATGCGAAATGCGCTCCGCACCGTGTCGGTCGCGGAATGGGACATACGTGGTTCCTCGTTCTCGGGTGTTCAGGAACCTCTATGCATCCCGCAAGCCTCGCTCCGTCGCACCGCCAAGGGACGGATCCCGCGCCCACGCTGCGCTTCCGGCTGCTGGGGCCTCTCGGGGCGAGAGCCGCTCCGTGCGCGGATCGTGTTTCATGGTCCGGGCCGTGAACGAAGGCGCAACGGGTGAGCAACGATTGCGTAGCCCTCAGCCCCGCAGCGCGAGCGGGCCTGTCGGAGAGGCGCGCCGGGCAGCATTCTGCGCAGTGGACCCCAGAGGAGACCGCCGTGCCCAACCGACCCCACCCGTCCGCGCTCGCCACCGTTCTCGTTCTCACGAGCGTTGCTCCCGCCGTCGCGCAGACCGCGCGCTTCGAGCCGGGGCCGCCCTCCACGCTGTCCTGGCTCAAGGGGAACACGCACACGCACACGCTGGAGAGCGACGGCGACTCACCTCCGGAGTACGTGGCCGGCTGGTACAAGGAGCACGGATACGACTTCCTGGTCCTCTCCGACCACAACGTCTTCACGGATCCGGCCACCCTGGCCCATCTGGTCGACTCCACCTTCCTGCTGATCCCCGGGGAGGAGGTGACGTCGAGCTTCGAACGGGCGCCCGTGCACGTGAACGGCCTGGGCCTTCCCGGGCTGGTGGAGCCGCGCAGCGCGGAGAGCCTGCTGGCGACCGTACAGGCGAACGTGGACGCCATCCGTGAGGTGGAGGGCGTCCCGCACATCAACCACCCCAACTTCGGCTGGGCCATCCCGCAGGACGTGCTGGCGCAGGTGCGCAACGACAAGCTCCTGGAGATCCACAACGGCCACCCCACCGTGCACAACCATGGTGGGGACGACCGTCCCGGTCTGGAGGAGATCTGGGACTACCTGCTCACCGGCGGAAAGCGCATCTACGGGATCGCGGTGGACGATGCCCACCACTTCCAGGGCGAGTTCGCCGCGGATCGTGCGAATCCGGGACGGGCCTGGGTGGTGGTGCGGGCCTCCCGGCTCGATGCGCGCGAGATCCTGGAGAACCTGGAGAAGGGCTGGTTCTACGCGTCGACCGGGCCGGAGCTCGAGACGGTGGAGGTCGAGCCCACCCGTATCCGCATCCGCATCCGCCCCCAGGGAGACTTCAGATACACGACCGTCTTCGTGGGTGCGGGCGGAACGGAGCTCGCGCGTGTGGGCGGACTGGATGCGTCCTACGCGCTGCGCGGAGACGAGGGCTACGTGCGCGCCCGCGTCGTCGACTCCGGCGGGCGGCGGGCGTGGATCCAACCCGTGTGGGTGACGCGCTGAGCCGCAGCGGCGGATCTGCGACGGGCCCGGCCGTCTCGGCCGGGCCCGTCCCGTGCGCTACGACGTCAGGTGATCAACCCGGACCCCAGGCGATCAACCCGGACTGCGCGTGCTGCCGCCGCCTCCGATCGGGTCGCCCGCGGGCATCTGGAGCGCCGGCCCGGGAATGGTGGATTCCGCGCGCGTCTCCCAGCGACGGATGTCGGCCGCCACCAGCCGCGCGTGTGGTGACGCGTTCATCTGGCCCTCGATGCGGTCCGCCAATCGGTCCAGGCGGTCGGCGAGGATGGCCCGGACCTCGGCGGGATTCCCCTCCAGGCTGGCCTGGCGCATCATCTGATCGACCACGGTGCGCTGGATGATGTTCTGCACCTTCTGCCGGTACTCGCTGCGCTGGGCGGTCACACCCCAGGTGGCTTCGATGAGGCGATCGGACACCTCCTCCAGGTCCGGATAGTCCCCGTCCAGGCTGCCGTACACCACGATGCGGGCCAGCCGCGCCGGATGCAGGATCTCTCCCACCGCGAACGCCGCCGCGGCCTCCGCAGCGCCCAGCGGATCGAAGAGCAGCTCCGTATGGCCGGGGAAGTCCTCGCCTTCGTCGAACCGGTCCGCCAGCGGTGGCATCATGGCCACGATGTCCTCGGACAGCGCCAGGAAGTCCGGTGTCAACGTGCCCAGGATGGTCTCGAGCGCATCCCGCTGCTCTGCGCCCGGCACGATGGTCAGGGGCACCTGCCCGTCGCCCTTCAGCGCATAGCGGTAGTCGGCTCCGCCGAGGCTCTGCGCCGCGGAGCGCATCTGGAAGCGATGGTGCATGTAGAGCGGCAGCAGCACGTACTCCAGGTCGGAGATGGGCTGCCCCGGGCGGATCATGTCGGTACCGAACTTCTCCAGCCCGATCTGCCGTACGCGGATCTCGAGCTTGAGGTGGTCCACCAGGTTCGAGCCGTTGTCCCAGACGCTGGCGTACTGGTGTCCGGCACCGATGAAGTTGTTGTTGGTGTGCCCCATGTAGATGAGGCCCCGATCCAGGCTCTCCTGGACGATGGCGTTCAGGGCCTGGACCTCGTCCGTGCCCGAAGGGAACTGACGATAGAGCCAGTTGACGGAGATCTTGTCGTACTCACCGATCCGCCGCAGATAGGCCTCGGAGAGGTCGATGTCGCCATTCGCGTCGATCTGCGCGTACGGCGCCGGATAGTCCATCACGCTCTCACGGCCGTAGGAGCTGGCCATGTAGTTGTGCGGGAATCCCAGGGTGTGGCCCACCTCGTGGGCGGAAAGCTGCCGCACGCGCGCCAACGCCATCTCCACCGCTTCGCTGTTCGGCGCCACCTGCGCCAGGTACTCGAAGTCGGGCGCATCGGAGAGGTTGCAGGAGTCCCAGTAGGGCCGGTCGGCTCCGGTGTCCCAGGCCGCATCCAGCCATCCCTGCCCGTCGGCGGACGAGATGCCGCCGGGGAACGGGGGTACCATGCCCTGCGCGTGCAGATAGTCCTGACGAAGCCGCAGGCTGCCCAGGTTGACGACGCCACGCAGGATCTCGCCCGAGCGCGGATCGACCACGGAGTTCCCGTACGAGTAGCCGCGCGTCCTGCGATGGGTCCAGTGGATGATGTTGTAGCGGATATCCTGGGGATCCACACCGTCGGGGAGGACCTCGACCCGGAAGCCGTCGATGAAGCCCGCGGCCTCGAACGCATCGTTCCACCAGCTCGCGCCCTCGATCAACGCGCTGCGGATGGGTTCGGGCGTTCCGGGGTCCACGTAGTAGATGATGGGCTCCACCGGCTCGGACGGCTCCGTCCCCGGGGTACGCCGCTCGAGCCGGTGGCGCGCCACGAAGCGCAGACGCATGTCCTCGTCGATCGGCGTCGCGTAGTCGTAGATGGTGGGGCCGTTGACCCCGATGCGCGGATCCGCGGTCCGGGTGACCCAGGGCTGCTCCGGAAGCCGGATGAACGAGTGATGCTGCCGCAGCGTGACGGCCTCGCCGGACGCGGCCACACCGCGCACGAGGCCCCCGGGCTCGCTGGAGGTGAAGGTGAGCGTCGCCTCCACCTCGGTGTTGTCCGGATAGGACTTCGTGGCCGGCAGGTGCAGCGCGCTGCGCGTGCGATCCAGCTGGAACCGCCCCTGACCGCGTTGCGCCAGCGTCTCGATCACGCCCCGGGCGTCGCGCAGGAAGAAGTCCGTCGCATCCACGAGGATCCGCCCGCCCGTCTGTGCCACGATGTCGAAGCCCCAGTGCACGGAGGGCGCGAACGCGTCGCGCACGGCCTGGACCTCGACGGGATTGTCACTGCGGGCCTGATAGCGGTAGTTGGGCTCCATCAGCAGCACGCGCGGGCCCACCCGCTTGGCTTCGAGCACGTGGGTGTCCGCCAACTGCCCGCGGTCGATCCCCACCGGGTTGGACCCCAGCCCCGAGCCCATGGAGATCTGGTACAGGAACTCGGTGTCGAGCTCCGGGATCTCCCAGTAGAGCGTGCCGGTGTCGGCGTGCCAGTAGAGGGTGAAGAAGCCCCGCATCGCCTCCGCGCCGCGGGTCCTCTCCTCGATGCTGGGGATGACCCCCGCCTCCTGGGCGCTCAGCGGGTGCGCGGACCACAGGGACAGCGTGGCGATCCAGAGCGGCAGGGCCCGGGATCTCCGTCCAGACGACCTCATCGTGCTCTCCTCACCCGGCGCGGCCGGGGTGTCAGGGTTCCAACGTGTCGGTGCCCGCGTCCATGGCCTGGGTCCGTTCCAGGGTGGCAGCGTGCTCCCGTAGATCCTCCAGCTCGCGCAGGGCACTGCGCCCGTGCTCCACGCGCTCGGCCAGGGCCTCGATCTCGGCGTGCAGCCGCAAGGACCGGGACTCCAGCTCCTGGAGCGCCGGCGGCTTGAGCTCCAGCTGCTCCCTGCGCCGCCGCCACCAGCGCCCATCCTGGACCAGCTTGTCCCACTCGTCCGCCAGGTCGCCCATGACCGAGCCGAAGTGGTCCTGGAGCGACCGGCCGCAGGTGGGGCAGGGTGCGCCTGCGCCGACCACCTCCAGGGCCTCGATCTTGGCCTTCAGCTCGCGGGCGCGCGAGCGGTAGGCCTGGAGCTTGGTCTCGGCGTCCTGGCGCTCGCGCAGCCACTCCATGGTGCGCACCTCGAGGTCTCCGGTCACCTCGGCGGAATCCGCCCGCAGCTGCATCAGCTCCGCCTCCAGGTCGCGCAGACGCTGGGGCGCCTGCGCCAGCTTCTGGATGCGTCCGCGGATCCTCTCGAGCTGCTGGACGGTATCGTCGGCTCGACGCACGACCTTGCAGGGCCTGGAGCCCGCCCTACCTTCGAGCTCGGATGAGACGGCACACGACCGGAAGACGCCTGCGCGCCGGAATGGCAGGGGCGCTGATGATAGGCGGGCTCGCGGGCTGCGACAACGTGGCCTGGGGGGGCGCGGAGTTCGAGTGGCGCCCTCCACCGCCGAAGGAGGTCGTCGAGCCGGAGGTGACGGAGGCGCCCGAGGAGGTCCAGGTCCCCCTTCCGGAGCAGCCCGTGGTCTTCCTGGTCCGGCGAGCGGGCGGCACCTGGCAGGCCGAGCCCATCGGGGAGGTGGCGGGCGACGCGCTGACGCCCCTCCCGACCGAGGCGAGCACGCCGGGCTTCACCGCCCGCTACGTCCGCGAGCGGCTGGTCGAGGGGCGGGAGTTCACGCTCTTCCAGGGCAGCACCCGCGTCGGCCGCTTCATCGCCGGGAACGAGGTGCGGCCGGACTCCATGTACTGCCAGCCGCGCCCGTCCGTGTCGGGCCTCGTGGAGCTGATCCCCGAAGTGGCCGGTCGCAGCACCTTCCTCGCCTTGCCGAGCGAGCACGCGAGCCATCTGGGCCGTGGAAGCCTGCCGCAGGACGAGGTGACCCGCGGGCTGGGGATCACCTCCTATCGCCTGGTCGAGGACCTGCTCAACGCCCGCAACTACCGCTGGCCTCCCGACATCGCCGGCGCGCGCGCCGATGTGCAGGCGCTCACCACGTCGCGCTCGGAGCAGCCCCTCGTCGCCAGCACCTACCTCTACCGGGACGCCATCTCCGTGGGACCGGCCCCGGAGAACGCCTACTCGCTGTTCTTCATCGGCGAGAACCAGGGCAACGGCTACGGCACGACGTTCGTGTGGTATCGTCCGGTGGACAGCGAGACCAAGGGCGTCCCGCGCTTCCTGACCTGGGGCGATTGGGACGGCGACGGCCAGGACGAGCTGCTCCTGGACGTCTTCGGGAGCTCGGGCCGCTGGTTGGCCGCGCTCGATCGAGGCGCCCAGGCGCGCGAATGGCAGGTGGCCTTCCAGGATCCCTGCGGGCAGCCGCCGTCCGCGGCGAACTGAGGGTCGCTCCCGCCGCGGCCCGCGCGGTCCCGGCCTCGGAGGCGGCGCCCGCCGCCGTGCGGCCCCACGTCGGACCCGTGCTCCCGCCCGTCCTGCCCGATCAGGGAGGTCCCATCACCTGACGGAGGTTGGGCACCGCCGCCAGGGAGCGGCGGTCGGCGGGATCCACCGCGAGTGTCACCCCGCGCTGCCCGAAGACGTAGCGGGCGCCCGTCACGCCTCCCACGGCCGTCAGCGCCGTGGGCCCCACGTACTGGAACCACGCATGTCCCGTGCGGGGTGTCCCGGGTGCGGCGCTCGGAGCTCCCGAACCCGTGTTCGGCACCCGGCTCCAGCTCCCACCCCCCGCGTTGTTGCTCCGACCCTGCCCGCAGCATGCCATCCCGGTTCCTCCCGTTCTGGCGTCCGGCGGCCGGAAGGCCGACCGGACGCGTCCAGGTTCACCATCACTCCTCCACCCAGGTCGCCGACCGCTCGTCCTGTCCCACCACCCGCTGCACGAGGAGCGCGCCCGCCGACAGCGCCGGCCAGAGCAGGACCCGCTCCCGCAGGTCCGCCCCGATCCACCAACCGACGGGGGCCGACACCCACAGGCTCACGCACCAGATGCAGCCCAGCAGGTCACCCCAGAACGTCCCCACCGTCCGCGCCCGCAGACGGTCGAAGACGCCCCCCGGCCCCGCCTCGACGCTCAGCAGATGGCTGACGCGCCACACCACCAGACTGCCCACCACGATGCCGTACAGACCCATCGGCCGGTCCTCCCGGTTGCGTCCCCGACCCGGCGGGACGCCGCGCCCGGCGGGCGCGGCGTCTCGCGGTCCTCCGTCCCGTCAGGGACAGACACCCACCCCGAGCGTGTACTCGCTCAGGTTGCGGTGGTCGTAGTTGCCGCTGCAGCTCACCACGGTGCGCTTCCAGGCGCGGAGCTCGAGCTGATAGCAGCACGGCTCGGGGAACGCCTCCGTCAGCGGCACCGTCAGGCGGAAGGAACCACCCCGCCAGTGCGGCGCCACCGCGCCCTGCGCGAGCGCGACCCCATACGTGCCCTCGCTCGACGCGGGCGCCGCCTGCCATCCGCTCGGCAGCCCCGGCACCAACGTGGTGACCGTCGAGCCGGGCTGGTTGAGCAGGTTGCGCGACTGGTTGAGACCGTAGGTGGCGATGAGGCTGTAGCCTCCCAGGTGCTCGTCGGGGTCGAGCGCCATGAAGTCGATCTCCAGCGTGCCGGGCCCGGAGGGCACCGTCTCGCAGGGACCGACGCTCTGTCCGTTGATGCGCACCGCCACGAAGTGTGTGTCGGGCTCGGTGGTGCACGTGTGCACGGATCCGCAGAGGTGCGTCGGGTCGTGCGTGGCGGAGTCGACCACGCGGTTGTCGAACGTCAGCACCAGCTCGTTGTCCTGCTGCGTGCCACACAGCGGGATGACCTGCGGGTTCTGCAGCGCACCGCCCACCAGATCCCAGCCGATCACGCGGAAGCGATAGGTGCCGTCCGCGAACTTCGTGGAATCCAGGGACATCAGCAGGTACTTGTTGGACGTCCAGAAGCGGCTGCTGCCCGGGGCGCCCGGCGGGAACCAGTCGTTGAACGGCCCGTTCGCCTCGAAGTGCTCGCGGCTCTCGATGACGCTGTGGCCGGCGGCGAGCGTGTTGTCCCACTTGAAGACCTCGGCACCGCTGGTCCACAGCGCACCGTCCGTCTGGAGCCAGGCGCGGGTGATGTTGTGCGCCCAGCCGAACGGCAGCGGAGTCCAGCCCGAGCCGCCGTCGTACTCGATCTCGTAGTAGTCGACACCCAGCGTGTCCGCGCCGTTCTTGACCACGTTCACGCTGCCGCCGAACGGCCGGTCGCCGTTGTACGCTTGCGTGCCCGCGGTCACCGCGCCCGGGCGGGCGTATCCGACCGGAGCGGCCGGCGCGCCCAGGTTGCCGCCGATCTGGTCGATGGTGTATCCGCAGACGGATGTGACGACCAGGCATTCGTCGTCGTCACACGGCGGGTCCTGGCAGCCGTCGTCGATGCAGCACGCCTTGTCGTTCGCCACCAACGTGACGGTCAGGTCGGTGGGAACGTTCCAGCGCGTATCGAACCACCCCTCGTCCACGATGACCGTGCCGGGCTGGCCGCAGTCCTGGGTGACCCGGAAGACCAGGTCGGGGTGGCAGTCCCGCCAGGGATACCAGGGATGGAACGGCCAGATGTGCAGCCGCTCGAGCTCGGGGACCTGCGGCAGGCGCTCCAGGAGCCGGAGGCGGACCCGCTCGAGCGAATCCAGCTGATCGGGACCGAGCGGCGACGTCGTGTCGATGCCCGTGTCGCGCAGCAGGGTCGCGAACGGCTTCAAGCTGGGCACGCCCCCGGGGGGGTCGAACGCGAGGTCCGGATTCATGCGCACGGCGGAGCCGAAGAGCTTGGCGAGGTCGGGATCGAACTCCCACACCCGCCGGCGCCACCAGTACCAGGGCCAGAGCCCGCAGCACCAGCGGAAGCGGATCTCGAACGCGCCGTTCTGGTCGGTGGTCGCGCATCCGACCTGCTGCTTGGAATGCCAGAAGGCCCAGCCGTCCATGTCGAACGCGCACACCTCGGCTGCGGGAACCGGAGTTCCGTCGGCACAGACCACGCGGCCCCGCACGGTGAACACACGACACCAGCGCAGCCACCAGTACCAGTAGAACGGCGGGATCAGGATGGGCGTGAGACGGATCGAGCCACCGCCGGCCAGGACCCGCGCCGGGACCTTCTGCGTCAGCGTGTCCATCCCGGCGATCTCGTCGTCCGCGAGACCGTCCGGTCCCACGTGCAGCTGCACCGAACGGGGCGGCTCGTCGAAGGACAGCTTCGCCGTACCCTTGCCGGACTTGTCCAGCTTGACGGTCGCCGAGCGGAGGCCGGCGCTCGAGCGCGCCACCACCTTCAGGGCTTGATCGGGCGTGAAGTCCTCGACGCCGGATGCGTCGAGAGGAATCTCGAGGGTGACGGCCCCTTGGGGCTTCTTCGATTGCGCCATGGATCCTCCGGAGGACGTGCGTGGAGGCGACGGAGCGCGGAGGCCCGGCGGGGGGAGACCGGGGGACGTCCGGACCGGGAGAGCCGGAGGGACGGGAAGACGCGTTCAGTCGCGAAGGCCGCCGATGCATCGCCCCGGGGGGCACGCGATCGGACTGCTCGCCCTCAAGTGCGCGGAGGCGGTGGGAAAGCGGACAAGCAGGCACCGCGCACGGCGCATCGACTCCGCACGTCGGCGTCCGGAGCCGCGCCCGCCGATCGGCTCCGGGCCGATCCGACGTGCCTCACCAGTCGCGGCGCGCGCGCTCCTCGAGCGAGTCGCGAAGCTTGCGATAGCTGCGGTAGCGCGACTCGGGCACCTGTACGCCGAGCGCGTCCCGCACGGCGCATCCCGGCTCGTGCATGTGCGTGCACGCGCGGAAGCGACACTGCGCGCGCAGGACGCGCAGCTCCGGGAAGCAGAGGTCGAGATCCTCCGGCGGGACGTCCCAGGGCTCGGCGTCGGCGAAGCCGGGCGTGTCGACGACGTGGCCGCCGCCGGCCAGCGGCACCGCGCGCGACGACACCGTCGTGTGCCGGCCCCGTCCGTCGCCGCTCACCGTGCCCGTGCGCGCGGCCAGGTCGGGTACGAGCGCGTTGAGGACGGAGCTCTTGCCCACGCCGGACGGACCCACCAACGCGGATTCGTGCCCGGTCAACGCTTCGCGCAGCGCTTCGAGTCCGGTGCCGGACACGACGGATACGGCGTGCACGGGGTAGCCGACGGCTGCGTAGAGGTGGGTGAGCGCCGCCACCCGCTCGGGCGCGCCCGGCAGATCCAGCTTGTTGATGAGCAGGAGGGGCGTGAGGCCCGCGTGCTCGCCGATCACGAGCATGCGGTCGATCCATTCCTCGCGGGCCGCGGGGTCGGCCGCCGCGACCATGACGGCGATGTGGTCCAGATTGGCGGCGATCACCTTCCCGGCACGCGCACGGAAGCCGGCGCGCACCAGCTCGCTGCGGCGTGCGCCGCGCTCCGCGATGGCCCAGGTGTCGCCTTCGGCGGTGACGCGCACCACGTCCCCGACCACGATCCGCTCCGTGCCCCCACCGCTCTGCTTGAGCCGCCCGCGCACGCTGGCCTCCACCCGCCGCCCGTCCTCCAGCACCACGCGGTACACGCCGCCCAGGGCCTCTTCGACCCAGCCCGTGGAGGACGTCATGCGCGCGGTCCTGCGGGTGTGCACGCTGCCGGCGGCACGCGTCTCGCCGCCTCGCAGCGGCACGAAACGCGAAGCCCCCCGGGACCGATCGGTCTCCGGGGGGCTCGGTTCAACAGACGACCCGCCAAGGGCCGCGCGGTCAGGCGGCGAAGGACGCCAACGCGGAGCCCTTCGTGCCTTCACGCAGGCGGCGCAGCGCGCGGTCGCGCAGCTGTCGGATCCGCTCGCGCGTCACGCCCAGCAGGTTGCCGATCTCCTCCAGCGTGTGCTCCCGCTCGCCTTCGAGCCCGAAGTACAGCCGCAGCACCTTCGCGTCACGCGGCTCGAGCGTCTCGAGCGCGCCCTCCACCACCTCGGTGAGAAGACGGTCCTCGACCTCGTGCTCGGGCTCGGCCGCCTCCTCGAGGATGAAGCGCTCCACCAGCTGCGAGTCCTCGCTGTCGCCGATGGGCGCATCCAGCCGGATCTCCGCCGCGTTGAGCGTCTGCAGCGACTCGATCAGCTCCGGCGTCAGGTCGGTGGCGTTCGACAGCTCCTCGGGCGTGGGGTCACGACCGAGCTCCTGCTTGAGACGCTCCTTCTCGCGGAAGATGCGCGCCAGGTCCGAAGCACGGTTGAGCGGCACGCGCACCGCGCGCCCCTGGTTGGCCAGGGAGGCGAGGATGGCCTGCCGGATCCACCACACCGCGTAGCTGATGAACTTCACGCCCTGATCGGGATCGAACTTCCGGGCCGCCGTCACCAGACCGACGTTGCCTTCCTGGATGAGGTCCGTGAGCGCCACACCGCGGTTCTGGTACTTCTTCGCGACGCTGATCACGAAGCGCAGGTTGGCCTTGGCCAGCTCCTGGATGGCGTCCTGATCCCCCTTCTGGGCCCGATATCCGAGCTCCTTCTCCCGATCCGGCGTGATCAGCTCGTGGCGGCTGACATCGCGCAGGTACTGATCGAGAGAGGACTGCTCTTCGATGCTGGCGTCGAACCCGGTGAGCAGGTTCCCCCGCCCCTTCCGCTTCCGGTTCTGCGTCGCCGTGGCCATGTATCCCTTAACCTCTTCCTCCGGCGCACCTTCCCCGGGGCACCGTCGTCTTCTGTAGGTGTCGACTGCAAGGGGGATGCCTCAGGAAGCTCTAAAGCCGTCGAAGATATCCCCGGTCCCCGACCATGTCCAGAGGTTCGACGTAAGAACACCCCCACCCCGGGGAGGTTCCCGTCCCCGCGTCCAAGCTTGGACGCCCCGGTCGGGCCATACGATGCCTGGGTGGGCCCGGTTCCAGCGGCCGGACCCTCCGACCCCCGTCCGGCAGCCCCCGAAAGGGCCCCTGCCCGCCACCGCGCTCCCCTCCGCCGTCCTCGAACGGGGCAGCGCGCCCGCGCCCGTCCCGGCGGCCGTCAGCGACGGCTCAGGCGCTCCAACACCCGGGCGGGGTCGAGAGTCCTCCGCTCCAGGGTGAAGACCCGCAGCACCCGCGCGGAGCGGTACAGCGCCTCCGCGAGGGCCGGCAGGTCGATCAGCCCCCGGATCCCCCCCGACCCGATCCGCACGACGGTCCCACCGGACCGGCGCACCAGGGCATTGGACTGGAACATGGCCGGCTTGACCGGGAAGTCGATGAACACCTCGCCGGGTTCCAGGCCCAGCTCGACGGCCCACTCGTCTTCGACACCCCTGCGGGCCGAAAGGTCACCCGCCAGCTCCGGGATCCGCTCGCCCCCGTCCATGTCGGCAGCCGGGATCTCGACCGCACGCTTGGGGAGACGCCGCTCGCGCAGGGCCGGCAGCCACCGCTCCGTCACGCGCCGCGCCAACGGGCCTCCGGCGCCCCGCGCCCGGGCGCGCTCGGCGATCCGGAAGAGGAGCTCTTCGTCCGTCGGGCCCACCAGCTCGTCCGGACCCAGCCACTCCGCCTCCACGGCGCTCTCCACGATCCGCTTGTACAGGGCGGTGGCCGACCGCACGGCGTGGTGCCAGTAGACGTTGCGGAACATCTGGTACTTGGCGAACAGCAGCGACTCGAGGGCGGACAGCGCCTTCTCGTCCACGCCGATCTCGAGCCGACCGCTCTCGGGAGCGGGCAGCACCAGCAAGCCCTGGAGGAGCCGGTCCACGTCCACCTCTCCGTACGGGACGCCGCAGAAGCGCGCGTCCCGCCGCAGATACTCCATCTTGTCCAGATCCAGGCTCCCGCTGACCAGACCGGCCAGCGGCGCGTCGGACCGGCCCCGGATGAGGTCGAAGATCCGTCCGGGCGCATCCTCGCCCAACGGAGCCAGGGCCAGGGCCAGCGCCTCCGAGCGGAAGAAGCGCTCCGCCACGGCCTCGTGATCGCCGGGCGTGCGCTCGGGCTCCAGCTCCTCGATGGCATGTGAGAACGCGTAGTGCCCGATGTCGTGGAGCAGGGCCGCATACGGCACCAGCTCGGCGCCCTCCCCCGCCGCACCGCCCAGCAAGCCGCGCTCGTCCAGCAGGTGCAGGGCACGCCGCGCGAGGTGGTAGACCCCCAGGGCGTGGTCGAAGCGGGTATGGGTGGCGCCCGGATAGACCAGGTGCGCATGCCCGAGCTGACGGATATACCGGAGCCGCTGGAAGGCGGCCGTGTCGACGATCCGCATCGCGATGGCGTCGACGCGGATCGTGTTCCAGATCGGGTCGCGGACGACGCGGAACTCGGGGCCGGACATGCGCGGGAGGTTAGAGGGGCCAACGGGGCCCAGCAATAGCGGCCTTGACCCGAACACATCCCGAAGCTACGGTGTCCGCCCTTTCCTTCGCGGCGGACACGCCAACTCCGGACGGAGCGGCGTGGCCACGCCCCAGCCGAGCGTGCAGCCGGAGCCCGGTGTGTCGAACGTGGAGGCGCTCAGGGAGTCGGTCCGCGGCCGTGCGGAGAACCGTCCGGGCGTCTACCGGATGGTCGGCGGGGGTGGGGACGTCCTCTACGTGGGGAAGTCCATCCGGGTGCGCACGCGCCTGCTCTCCTATTTCCGGGCGCAGAAGGGGGACAAGGCGTTCGACCTGATGCGGGAGACGGCCTCGATCGAATGGGACTACATCCCCAACGAGTTCGGCGCCCTGGTGCGGGAGATGCGGCTCATCCAGCGCTGGCGGCCGCCGTTCAACGTGCAGCACAAGAAGAAGCGGCCGTACGCGTTCGTGAAGCTGACCCGCGAAGCGGCCCCCCGTCTCGTCCCGGTCCGCGACGTCGTGGCCGACGGCTCGCGCTACTACGGACCCTTCCCCGCCGTGACACGCCTGCGCGACGCGGCCCGGGGGCTCTCGCAGGTCGTGGGCCTGCGCGACTGCGCGAGCGCCACTCCGATTTTCTTCGACGATCAACTGGAGATGTTCGCGGCCGACCGACCGCCGCTGTGCATGCGGGCCGAGCTGGGCACCTGTCCGGCGCCCTGTGCCGGCGGCGTGTCCAGCCGCGCCTACGCGGAGCGGGTGGAGACCGCCGGCCGCTTCCTCGACGGCACGGACGATCGGCCGCTGGCCGCTCTGGATGCCGCCATGCACGCTGCCGCCGCCCGCCACGAGTTCGAGTATGCTGCGCGGCTGCGTGACCGGCGCACGGCGCTGGCCGAGTTCCGCGACCAGCTCGAGGAGTTCCGCGGCTTCGTCCGCGACCTCTCGTTCGTCTACAAGGTGCCGGGGGACGGAGGCGAAGACCGCATCTACGTGATCCGGAGCGGGCGCGTCCGCGCCGAACGGAGCCTGCCCCGGGGACGCGCCGAACGGACAGCCGCGGACGAGACGGTGCGCACGGTCTTCCGCGGCGCCGACCCTCCGGTCTCGGCGCTCGCCCCCGAGGAGGCCGCGGAGATCCTGCTGGTGGCGCGCTGGTTCCGGATGAACCCGGCCGAGCGCGGTCGGACCATCAAGCCCGAGCGCTGGCTCGATCCCGGCTCGGCGCCTCGCAAGAAGCGCGGCCGACGCGGAGACCGCACCGCGGAGGGCACCGTGGTCCTGGGGCCGCGGGCGGCGTGGGGCTGAGGCGCCGGCCGGCCGGCGCGCTCCGTAGGCGCATCATCACCCGCGGCGGACCTGCGGGGACGTCCGAGCAACGCGCGGGCTGCGGCGCACGTCCCAGCGGGTGCCCGGCTTCCACCGCGCGCTTCCCCACACCTCCGGCGACCATGCGTACGTTCCGTCTGCTCCTGATCGTCCTGACCGCGTCCACGGCCTGCGCCGCCCTGTCCGACCCGGCTCCGCTCGCGGCCCAGACCCCCGAGCAGACCCGGTTGGCGGCCGAGGTCCGCACGGCCGAGCGTGCCTTCGCGCGTTCGATGGCCGACCGCGACCACGCCGCCTTCACGTCCTTCCTCGCCGAGGAGGCCGTGTTCTTCACGGGCGCCGAGCCCCTGAGGGGCCGGGAGGCGGTGGCGGCGGGATGGCGGCCCTTCTTCGACGGCCCCGAGGCGCCGTTCTCCTGGGAGCCGGAGACGGTCGAGGTGCTGCCCTCCGGAACCCTGGCCCTGAGCAGCGGACCGGTGCGGGCCCCGGACGGCACGCGCTCGGGGACGTTCAACAGCGTGTGGCGGCTGGACGCGGACGGACGTTGGCGGGTGGTCTTCGACAAGGGGTGCCCGTAGCGCGGACGCGCGTCCCGGCGGCGTTTGGGGGGCCACCGCGCCGTCGCCCCGCCCACGGGGTGCCCGTGCGCACGAGGGCGCGGACGTGGACCCGTCAGGTCGCTCGCGCCTCTGCGAGGCATGCCGGATCGGCTACGTCTTTCGACGCCCCACGCGCACGATGCGGTCCCACTCGGACTTCTGGACGGGCTGCACGCTCAGGCGCGAGTTCCGCACGAGGACCATGTCCTCCAGCTCGGGCGTGTCCTTGATCTCGGGCAATCCCACCACGTCCGCGAACCTCTCCACGAATCCGACATCCACCAGGGACCAGCGCGGCTTCTCGCGCGTGGCCTTGGGATCGTGATACGGGCTGGAGCGGTCGAACTGGGAGGGGTCGGGATAGGCCTCGCGCACCACCTCCGCGATCCCCGCCACCCCGGGGGGCTTGGCATTGCTGTGGTAGAAGAACACGAGGTCGCCCTCCTGCATCGACTCCATGTTCTTCCGGGCCACCGGATTGCGCACCCCGTCCCAGTGCGTGCGCCCGTCACGCTCCAGGTCCTCGATGGAGTAGACGTCCGGTTCGGACTTCATCAACCAGTACCGCTTCGCCATGGTCGTCCTCCTACCACACCAGGTGGAAGCGGCTCTGGCGCCGGAAGGCCCAGTGGCGCTCGCCCTGTTCGTCCAGGTACGCCTCCTCCTCCTGGCGGCAGCTCAAGCCCTTTCCGTTCCATTCCGGCACCGGGGTCGTGGCCTGCAGCTCGATCGAGTGCCACGTGGACGCCAGCAACACCGCATCTCCCCGGTGCGGCACGCCGTCCTGGGCGTCCCAGCGCCCGATGAGCGGACCGGCCCCGTGGCCGTGGTCGCCGATCGGGTGCGTGTAGATGGTGCCGTCGATCCCCTCCGAGCGCATCTGCCCGAGCGCGTTCGCCAACACCTGATTGCCCGTGAGGCCCGGCTCCATGTGCGCCAGCAGGATGTCCTGGAGACGGTTGGAGTTGGCGAGGCACTGCTGGATCCCGGACGGGACGCCGGTCTCCCCGTCTCGCAGCACGTAGGCCATGTGCTGCGTGTCGGTCCGCTGGCCCATGGCGACGACGCCGAAGTCCGTCCAGAGCACGTCCCCGCGTTGGATGACGCCGCTCTGTCCCCCGACCGGCCAGGCCTCGCCGGGCCGCTGGATGTCCACCGATGTCTGGAACCAGGTCGTCATCCCGAGGTCGTTCACCTTCTGACGCATCCACCAGAGCACGTCGTCCGTCGTGGTCACACCGGGCGTGATCACCGCGTTGGAGAACGCCTCGGAGATGATCGCGTGCACGGTCTCCTGGATCTGGCGATACCGCGGCATCATCTCCGGCACGCGCAGCGCGATGTAGTTCAGGGCGAGGCGGGGCTCGCGCTTCACGCGCCGGACGTACGGGTCGCCGAGCGCCCGCTCGAGCGCCTCACGCTCGCCTGCGTGCAGCCCGTCGCTGAACGCCCAGTGCTCGTCGATGTTGAGCACGATGTTGCGGGGATCGCGGTCCTCGACCAGCTCGCGCAGCAGACGCCACTGCTCGTCCCCCCACAGCTCGGCCGTCTCCTGACCGGTCGGCGCCGGGCGCGTCGAGCGGTAGGCCTCGTAGAGCCCACCCTGCGTCCCGCCTCCCAGCGCGATGCGCTCCACCCCCTGCCCCTCGCCCCGGTCGAAGAAGACGTAGATGGAGCGGCGCCGGGCCGCGAAGGTGGTCGGCGCGGTGATGGACCAGAACACCGGATCCTCCGCGTACTCGCGCATGGAGAGGATCCACATGTGGACGTCGTACTCGCGCATCAGCGCGGGCAGGACCCGGTCGAGGCGCGCCGAGGTCCAGGCGAGCTGCTCGTCCGCCTGGACGCGGAGCGGCGGCAGGACGTGATACCGGGCCGGCGCCTCGTCCGGGACGGGCGCGGGGGCCTGCGCGGACAGCGGAGCGGCCAGGAGCAACAGCGGGAGCACGAGACGGCGCATCGGAGGACCCCAGGTGGTGCGGATGGATCGGAGCCGGAAGGGTACGCCTGGCGGAGCCGATCGTCCAACCCGCCCCCGGATCGGCGGTCCCGACCGCGGAGCGGAGAGGACCGCTCCTGCGCCCGGCCGGACGCCCGGCCCCGAACGACGGACGGGCCGGAGCCCCCGGGGGCCCCGACCCGTCTCGCGGATGCCGGGTGCGTTCCGCTCAGCGCGGTCCGGCGGCCTTCACCTCGTCCGAGACCTCGCCTTCGAACTGCTTGAAGTTGTCCCGGAACATCTGGGCCAGCTTCTGCGCCTGGGCGTCGTACTCGGCACCGTTCGACCAGGTGGCGCGCGGCTCGAGCACCTGCGGGGGAACGTGGGGCACCTCCGTGGGGACCTCGAAGCCGAACACGGGATCGGTGCGGGTCTCCACGTCGTCCAGCTGGCCCGCCAGCGCGGCCCGCACCATGGCGCGGGTGTGGCTCAGCTTCATGCGGCTCCCGGTGCCGAACGGGCCGCCCGTCCACCCGGTGTTCACCAGCCAGACCCGCGCTTCGTGCGTGCGGAGCTTGTCGCCCAGCATCCGCGCGTAGACCACCGGCGAACGCGGCAGGAACGGCGCGCCGAAACAGGCGCTGAACGTCGCCTTGGGCTCGGTGACGCCGCGCTCCGTGCCCGCCACCTTGGCCGTGTAGCCGGACAGGAAGTGGTACATCGCCTGCTCCGGCGTGAGGCGCGCGATCGGAGGCATGACCCCGAAGGCGTCCGCGGTCAGGAACACCACGTTCTGCGGGTGCCCCCCGTGGCTCGGCGTGACGGCGTTGGGGACGTATTCGATCGGGTAGGACGCGCGCGTGTTCTCGGTGATCGAGCTGTCGTCGTAGTCGATGGCGCGCGTGTTGGCGTCCAGCACCACGTTCTCGAGGATCGTACCGAACATGCGGGTGGCGTTGTAGATCTCCGGCTCACCCTCGGGCGAGAGGCGGATCACCTTGGCGTAGCAGCCACCTTCGAAGTTGAAGACGCCCTTGTCGGACCAGCCGTGCTCGTCGTCGCCGATCAAACCCCGCTCGGGGTCGGCCGACAGCGTCGTCTTGCCCGTGCCGGAAAGGCCGAAGAACAGGGCGACGTCCGAGCTGTCGCCGATGTTGGCGGAGCAGTGCATGGGGAAGACGTTCTGCTCCGGCAGCGTGAAGTTGAGCACGGAGAAGACCGACTTCTTGATCTCGCCGGCGTAGCGCGTGCCGCAGATCAGGACTTCGCGCGCTGCGAAGTTGAGCAGGATGGCGGTCGTGCTGCGCGTTCCGTGACGCTCGGGGTCGGCTTCGAACTCCGGCGCGTGCAGCACCGTGAAGTCCGGGACCATGGCGGCGAGGTCCGCCGCGGCCGGGCGCAGGAACATGTTGTAGGCGAAGAGCGTCTGCCACGCATTGGTGCTGATCACCCGTACGTTCATGCCGTACTTGGGATCGGCCCCGGCACGCGCGTCGCGCACGAACAGCTCCTGGTCACCCAGGAAGGCAACGACCTCCTTGCGCAGCGTCTGGTAGTGCTCGTCGCTGATCGGCCGGTTCACGGAGCCCCAGGCGATGTCGCCCTCGGTGGAGGGCTCCTGGACCAGGAACTTGTCGTTGGGCGAACGGCCCGTGTGCGGCGAGGTCACCGCCGCGAAGCCGCCTCCCTGTGCCAGTTGACCCTCGCCCCGCCGGAGCGCTGCCTCGTAGAGCGCGGCCGGGGAGAGATTCCAGTGGACCGGCTTCGTGGGCCGGATGCCGTGGTTCTCGATTCCGTATTCGCTGGTGACCTCGGCGGTCGCCGTGCCCGCTGCCTGCATGTCTCGCTTCGCCTCCGGATGGCCCGCCCCGAATTGGGCAAAGAAGCTAAATGTGCTTCCTCCGGGCCAGCGCGTCCACGGCTGCCAAAGACACCAGATTGACGATCTGCTCCACCGAGCTCTCCCGGTGGATGACGTGGAACGGATGGGCCGTGCCCAGCAGGACCGGCCCGATCAGGTCCGCGCCGCCCAGCTCCGACAGGAGCTTGGAGGATGCGTTGGCCGAGCCCAGGTCGGGGAAGATCAGGACGTTGGCGGGCTCCGACAGCCGGCTGAACCCGAAGGTACCCCGAAGGATATGCGGGTTCACGGCCGTATCCGCTTGCATCTCGCCGTCGATCTCCAGGTCGGGATGCAGCTCCTGGAGGCGGCGGGCGGCCTCGGCCACCTTCCGGGAGGCGGCGTGGGGAGCGGATCCGAAGTTGGAGAAGGACAGCATGCCCACGCGGGGCACGATCCCCAGCTCCTGGACGAAGCGGATCGTATGCGTCGCGATCTCCACGAGCGCGTCCGCGTCCGGATTGATGTTCACGGTGGTGTCGGCCAGGAAGAGCGGCTCGCGTCCCTTGAACGCCAGGAGGTAGAGACCCGCCACACGACGGACCCCTGGAGCCGGCCCGATGACCTGCAGGACGGGCCGCAGAACCTCGGGATGGTTCTGATTGGCGCCGGCCACCACCGCATCGACGGCGCCGTCGAGCAGCATCATCGACGCGTAGTGGATGCCGTCGAAGATCGTGGCCCAGGCGACGTCGCGGGTCATCCCCTTCCGGGAGCGCCGCTGGTACAACGCCTCGGCGTACCCGTGGCGGCGCGCGTCGTCGGCGGCCGGATCCACGATCTCGATCCCCTTCAGGTCCACCCCGAACTGCTCCGCCCGCTCGCGGATCCGCGCCTCCTGGCCGATGAGCACCGGCTGCGCCACACGCTCGCTGACCATCTCCTCCGCGGCGCGCAGCATCCGGTCGTTGTAGGAGTCCGGCAACGCCACCCGCTGCAGCTCGCGCCGGGCGCGGGCGGTGATCCACCGCATCAACTCGCGGCCGGGCCCCAGGCTCGCCATCAGGCGATCGCGATACTCGTCGAGATCCAGGTCGATCCGCGCCATGCCCGATTCCATGGCGGCGCGCGCGACGGCGGGCGCGACCCAGAACAGCACACGGTGGTCGAACGGCTTCGGGATCAGGTACTCCCGCCCGAACTCGAAGCTGCGGGTCCCGTAGGCCGTGGCCACGGACTCCGGCACGTCCTGGCGGGCCAGGTCGGCGAGCGCGCGGGTGGCGGCCAGCATCATCTCCTCGTTGATGCCCCGGGCGCGCACGTCCAGCGCGCCCCGGAACAGGAACGGGAAGCCCAGGACGTTGTTCACCTGGTTCGGGTAGTCGGAGCGACCCGTCGCGACGATGGCGTCGTCGCGCACCTGCGCCACCTCCTCCGGGGTGATCTCCGGATCCGGATTCGCCAGCGCGAAGATGATCGGGTCCCGCGCCATGGTCGCGACCATCTCCGGGTGGACCAGACCCCGTACGGAGAGGCCCACCAGCACGTCCGCGCCCTCGATGGCCTCGGCGAGCGTGCGGCGGTCGGTCTCGACGACGAAGCGCTCCTTGTACTGGTTCATTCCCTCGGTGCGGCCCGCGTACAGCACCCCCTTCGAGTCCACGATGAGGATGTTCGAGCGCTGCACGCCGAGGCGCACGAAGTGCTCGGCCGTGGACAGCGCGGACGCACCCGCCCCGGAGAAGACGACACGGACCTCGGCGATCGACTTGTCGACCAGCGCGAGGGCGTTCAGCAGGGCCGCGCCACCGATGATCGCCGTGCCGTGCTGGTCGTCGTGGAAGACCGGGATGTCCAGCGTACGCTTGAGCGTCTCCTCGATGTGGAAGCAGGCCGGAGCGCTGATGTCCTCCAGGTTGATGCCCCCGACCGTGGGCTCGAGCAGCTGACAGAAGCGGATCACGTCCTCCGGGTCCTCGGAGCCCACTTCGAGGTCGAACACGTCGATGCCGGCGAACTTCTTGAAGAGGACGCCCTTGCCCTCCATGACCGGCTTGGCCGCGAGGGGTCCGATGTTGCCGAGCCCGAGGACCGCCGTTCCATTCGACACCACCGCAACGAGATTGCCGCGGATGGTGTACCGGAAGACGTCGTCGGGGGTGGCATGGATGTGGAGGCAGGGCTCCGCCACCCCGGGGCTGTAGGCCAGCGAGAGGTCCCGTTGGGTCGCCACCGCCTTGGTGGGCACGACCTCCACCTTCCCGGGGCGTCCTGCTTCATGGTACTCGAGCGCGGGGTGGCGCTGGCTCATCGATCTCCTCGGCTTGAAAGGAGCGGTAATCCTATCCGGACCCCGGACGCACCCGCAACGAAGTCGGGACGCATCGCCGGGCCCCTGTGGCGGGTCTTCCTGACCCTGCTGCTGGGCACGCTCGGCGGCGCGGCTCCGCTCGTGGCGCAGGGTGCGCGGGAGACGCCGCCGGGGACGTGTCCGAACGGGCGGGTCACGGACCTGTTCTTCGACACGCATTCCATCTTCGACGTGGAGCGCCTGCAGGAGGGGGGATCCTTCCTCTGGGCCCTGCAGCTCGCCAACAAGCTCCACATCCGCACGCGCTCGAGCTTCCTGCGGCGTGAGCTCCTGTTCCGGCAGGGCGATTGTCTCGACCTCTTCCTGCTGGAGGAGTCGGCGCGCATCCTGCGCGGCTACGGCTTCCTGGCCCGCGCCGACGTCTACGCCGTTCCGCAGTCGGACGGCAATCATCACGTGGTCGTCGACACCCAGGACGACTGGACCACCAAGGTGGACCTCGGGGTCAGCCTGGACGGTGGCATCCAGTTCGAAGGGTTCGATGTCACCGAGGAGAACTTCCTGGGACGCGGGATGGAGTTGGCGTTCCAGTATCAGCGGCGGCGCGAGCGCCGCGATATCGGCTTCTCCTACAAGACCACGAGGCTCTTCCAGACACGCTGGGACGCGGCTTTCACGGTCGGCGGCACCCGACGCGGGGACTTCTACGACGCCGAGGTGAGCTATCCGTTCTTCGCGGAGACCGGCCGCCACGCCGCGCTCTTCTCCTTCCAGCGCCGCGACGATCTGTTCCCCTATTCGCTGGAGCGCGGTGAGACCTACACCAACCTCGTGGTGCCCTTCACGTTCGAGCGGATCGCCGCCATGGCCGCCACCCGCTGGGGCCGTCCGGGACGGCTGGCCCTGCTCGGAGCGGGCGTGTCCCGGGAGACCGCATCGCTTCCGGACCTCTATTCGGCCTCCGAGCTGATCGCGGGCGGCGCGTTCGGCAGCGGCGTGGTCGCCGACAGCGCCCGCATCGAGCGCGTGCTGCCGCAGGCGTTCGACGGCTGGCGCACCCGGGTGGATCTGCTGCTGGGGTGGCGGGGGGTGCGCTACGAGACCCGACGCGGCCTGGATGCCCTGCGCGGCATCCAGGACGTGCAGCTGGGGACGGACGTGGCGCTGACCCTGGGCTTCACGCCGGGCACGTGGGGCAGCGGAGGCGCGGACGCCGACCAGGACGTCTACGGGCTGCTCACCCTGTTCGGCGGGCTGTCGCGACCGGAGCTGGTCCTGCAGGCCGCCACCCGCACCGAAGGACGACGGGTCCGCACCGGCCCCCACGCCGGCGACTGGCGCGATGTCTTCGCCGAGTTGGACGCCTACGCCTACTGGCTCCCGCCCGCCATCCCGAACCACACCCTGGTGGGCCGGGTCTCCCTGGCAGGTGGGTGGAACGTCGGGATCCCCTTCCAGCTCACGCTGGGGGGTCGTGACGCCATCCGCGGCTACGACACGGACGCGTTCCCCGGTGGCCGCCGCATGATCGTCACGGTGGAGGACCGGGCCTACTACCGCTGGCCGGCCCCCGAGGTGTTCGACTTCGGCACCACCCTCTTCGTGGACGTCGGTCGCGTCTGGCCGGGTGACGTCCCCTTCGGCATGGACTCGGGCATGCAGGCCGCGATCGGTGGCGGCATCCGCTTCGGGCTGCCCGCCGGGACCGCGCGTGCGGTGCGGTTGGACCTGGCCTTCCCGGTGTCGGGCGCCGGCACCTTCCGCGACGTGGTGTTCCGCGTCAGCATGCGGGAGTTCGCCGGCATCCGGAACGGTCTGGCCGACGACCAGATGACGCGGAGCCGGTGGGGAAGCCTCGGGTCCAGCGAGCTGGTGCGGTAATGGGCCGGGGGGCGCGCGGCGTGGGGATCGAGCTGCTGGATGAGCCCGGGATCACCGGCCCCGAGCTGGGCGCGAGCCTGGAGCACGTGGCCGACGCCACCACCCGGCTGGGGGGGCTGGGCCCGCTCGCGCGGGCGCTGGCCCGCGTGCCGACGTCCGACGGCACGCTGCGCCTCCTGGACGTGGGCGCGGGCAACGGCCGGGTGGCGGCGATGCTCGCCCGCATCCTGGAGCGGCGCGGCCGCCCCGTCCGCTGGGTGTGCTCCGACCTGGCCCCCGGCGCCCTGGACCATGTGCTCTGTCCCCGGACGCCGCGCGTGGCGTGCGACGCCCGCACGCTTCCTTTCGCGGACGACAGCTTCGACGCGGCCGTCTCCGTGCTCACGCTGCACCACTTCGACCCCGGGGACGCGCGCGCCGTCCTCGCGGAGATGGCGCGGGTGGCGCGGGGGCCGGTGGTCGTCTCCGACCTGCGCCGGTCGGTGGGCGGCTCGTGGGGCGCGCGGCTGCTGGCCGAGACCGTCTGGCGCCGCAACCGCTTCACGCGGCACGACGCGCCCCTCTCCGCGAGCAAGGCCTACACGGACGGAGAGGCCGGGGTGCTCGCGCGTGAGGCCGGGCTGTCGCGGGTCCGGGTGCGCCGCCACTTCCCCTTCCGCTTCGTCCTGGTGGCCCAGCCATGACCGACTGGGACGTCGTGGTCGTCGGCGCCGGCCCCGCCGGGAGCGTGACGGCGGGGCTGCTCGCGGAGCGCGGACGACGCGTCCTCCTGCTCGAACGCTGGAGCCATCCCCGTCCGAAGCCCTGCGGCGAGTTCCTCAACCCGGGCGCCCTGGCCGCCCTGGAGCGCACGGGCTTCGCGTCGGCGGTGCTCCGGCTCGACCCGCCCCTCCTGAGCGGTTGGGAGTTGACGACCTGGTCTGGCGTGCACGTCTCGGCGGGGTTCGCGCATCCGGGCGGCACCGTGCCGCCGCACGGCCTGGGGGTGGACCGGGCCCGCCTGGACCAGGCCCTGGCCCTGGAGGCGGTGCGCCGCGGCGCGGTCCTGGAGGAGCGTCAGCAGGTGCTGCGCGTGCGGCCCGGCCCGGACGGCGTGGAGATCGACGTGCGATCCGGCGCCCGGGAGAGCGTGCGCCGGGCCCGTCTGCTGATCGCCGCCGACGGTCTGCGCTCACGCATCGCCCGCCAGCTCGGAGCCACGCGCCGACGGCCGCGCCGTGCCCGCGTGTCGCTGACGGCCCGCGTTCGCGGCGTCGGGCCGGCGTCCGATCGCGGCTGGCTCCGCATCGGGGGGACGCGGACGGTGGGCATGGCGCCCGTCTCGCTGGACCCTCCGCTGTGGAACGTCACCGGGGTGGTCGATTCCGAGGTCGAAGGCCGGCGACTCGCCGCCGACCCGGAGGCCTTCCTGGCGCTGCTGTTGGAGCAGGCGGCCTTCCCGTGGGTAGAGGATCCTCGGGTCGTCGCCGGACCCTGGGCGAGTGGCCCCTTCGACTGGCCGGTCCGGCGCCGCACCGGACCCCGCTGGGCGCTCGTGGGGGATGCCGCCGGGTACTTCGATCCCCTGACGGGGCAGGGGATCCATCAGGCGGTCCACAGCGCCGAGCTGGCCGCGGCGGACGCGGAGCGATCGCTGGCACGGGCGGACGGCGCCCGACCCCTGCACCGCTACGCGCGCCGCCTGGCCCGCTCCCTGGCCGGAACGCGCGCCGTGCAGCGGCTGGTGGCCGCCGTGGTGGAGGGACCCCGACTCGGCGGCCAGGTGCTGCCGCGGCTCGCGGCCCACCCTGCCTCGGCCTCCGCGCTGCTGACGGTCACCGGGGACCTGGCCCACCCGCTGACGCTGCTGCGGCCCCGGGTCTGGAGCCCGCTGTTGAACCGTTCCCCCGTCACACTGGATGGAGGCAGGACGTGCTGACGATCGACGAACGGGTATGCGCGGCTCCGGTCGAGCGCGCCTTCCGCATCGCCGCCGACGTGGAACGGTGGCCCGACATCCTCCCGCACTACCGGTGGGTGCGCTTCCGCTCCAAGGCAGGCTTCGGCGAAGGCATCGTGGAGATGGCGGCGTGGCGCCCGTTCGGGGCGTTCAACTATCCCACCTGGTGGCTCTCCGAGATGACGCACGACCCCGAGCGCCACACGGTCTACTACAAGCACATCGGGGGGATCACCCGGGGGATGCGCGTCCAGTGGGAGGTGCGGCCCGCGGACGATGGACGCGGCACGCTGCTCCGCATCGTGCACGAATGGGAGGGTCCGGAGTGGCCCCTCATCGGCCGGTTCGCGGCCGATGCCGTGATCGGTCCGCACTTCGTGCACGTCATCGCCTCGCGCACGCTCGCCGGCATCGCGCGCGCGGCCGAAGCGGACGGGAGCGCCACGTGAGCCGCCGCGTGGTCGTCACCGGGATCGGGCCCATCACGGCCTCGGGCATCGGTCGGGCCGGGTTGGAGGAAGGGCTACGCGGCGGCCGCTCGCCCGTCGATCGCATCTCCCGCTTCGATCCCTCGCCCTTCCGCTCCCACATCGCCGCCGAGGTCCCCGACTTCGAGCCTACGCACCACATGGACGCGGCGCGCGCCAAGCGGCTCGACCGGTTCGGCCAGTTCTCGATCGCGTCCGCGCGTCTCGCGCTGGAGGACGCTGCACTGGACGAGACGCGGCTGGACGGAGATCGCGTCGCCGTGCAGATGGGTTCGGCGCTCGGCGGCGTCAGCCACGCGGAAGCGGAGCTGCAGAACTACCTCACGCGCGGTGTGCGGGGTGTGGACCCGCGCCTGGCGCTGACCGTCTTCGGCGGCGCCGCGTCGTGCAACGTCGCCATCGAGTTCGGATTCCGCGGCCCCAACTCCACCAACGCCATGAGCTGCGCATCGGGCACCATCGCCGTGGGCGAAGCGTGGCGGCTGATCAGGGACGGCAGTGCCGACGTCGCGCTGGCGGGAGGCATCGAAGCGCCCCTGTCGCCGCTGTCCTATGGGGCGTTCGCCATCATCCGCGCCATGAGCACACGCAATGACGATCCCGCTCGCGCCTGTCGCCCCTTCGACGCCGCGCGCGACGGCTTCGTGATGGGCGAGGGCGCCTGCACGCTCGTGCTGGAGACGTTGGAACACGCGACCGCCCGCGGCGCGCGGATCCACGCCGAGATCCTCGGCTATGCCAACTCGAACGACGCGCATCACATGACGGCACCCCTGCCGGACGGCAGCCAGGCCGCGCGCGCCATGCGCATGGCGCTGGAACGCGCCGACGTCCGACCCGAGCAGATCGACTACGTGAACGCCCACGCATCCTCCACCCCACTCAACGATTCGACCGAGTCGTTGGCCCTGCGCACGGTGTTCGGCGAACGCGCCGACGTCCTGCCGGTGAGTGGGACGAAGCCCTTCTACGGCCACGCGCTCGGCGCCTCCGGCGCGATCGAGACAGGGATCTGTTGCATGGCGCTCCAGAGCGGATGGATGCCCCCCACGCTCAACCTCGAGGAGCCCGGGGACGGCTGCGACCTGAACTACGTCTCGGGTGCCGGGCGTACCGCAGAGCTCCGGCATGTGCTCACCAACTCGTTCGGGTTCGGTGGGATCAACGCGTGCCTCGTGTTGGGTCGGGCCGCGGAGAACGGGGCCGCGTGACGCTGCTGGAAGGGCTCCTCCCCACCGCCCTCCTCGCCGGTCTCACGCTGGCGGCGGCGGCCGGGGTCGACCTCTACCTCACGCTGGGGCTGCTCGCGCTGGCGCCCGTCCTCGGGTTCGGGGAATGGCTGCCCGAGACGTTCCGCGCCGCCGTGGCGGCCCCCCTCCCCCTGGTGCTGGCCGTCGGCTTCTACGTCCTGGAGTTCGCGGCCGAGCGCTCCCGGCCGGTGCGCGTCTACTGGCACCTGCCCCAGACGGTGGTGCGTCCGATCGCCGCCGGCCTGCTCACCGCGTTGCTCCTGGACGGGGTCGCCGTCCCGGGCGGAGCGCTCGTCTGGAGCGTGCTCGCAGCGGGGATCGCGCTGCTCGCCCACGACCTCAAGACCGGAGCCGGCATGCTGGGCTGGCTCTACGGCGTCGAGGCCCCGTCCGGCCTGCTCCTCTCCCTGGCCGAGGACGTGGTCGCGATCGGGCTGGTGACCCTGGCCCTGGATGCCCCCGCGCTGTCCCTGGGGGTCACCCTGGCGGCGCTCGTCCTGGCCTGGGTGCTGACCCCCTCGCTGCTGACCGCGAGCCGTCTGGGCCGCTCGCTGGCGTGGAGCCGGTCCTGGGGCTCGCTGGTGCCCTTCCAGTGGACGGACGAGGGCGCGCTCGCTCCGGCCGTCCGCGAGATCCTGGCCGCGGTCGACCGCCCCTTCGGCAAGTCGCTCCGGGTGGCGGGCTGCGCCCGGCTGGAGAGCGGCCGACGCCGCTCGCTCCGCGCCGCCTGGCTGGTGTCGGGGGCGGACACCCCCCTGCTCCTGGTCCGGCGTGGGCGGCGCTCGCCCGTCCTGGAGGCCCTGCCGCTCACCCCGGCGGCCCGGCTGGAGTCGGAGGCCCTGTTCGTCCGGCTCCGGCTCCGCAGCCGTCCGTTCCTCGCCCTGGTCTTCCCCCGGGCCGGGCCGTCCCGTGACGCCCTGGAGGTCGAGGTGGAGCGGTGGGGCGTGGCGGCGGGGAACCCGTCGCTGGACCGAGTGTAAAGCGGCCCCTGGTATTTTTCCGGTAAACGGGATGAGTCGGGATCGCTCGGTCGGCGGATCTGGAACGGGTCCCCCCGTCGGTCCCTGGGAACATAGGATTTTCGAGACAGGACCCACCCAGCGGCACGCCCCCCCGCAGGGGGCACGGAAGCGCGCAGCAGCGCCTCCGTCGTCGCGCTGCCATCGCGGGTAAGTGCGCTCACGAATGTTCTCTTCGTCTCGTGGCCTCGACTCCTTCGATCAGTACCTCCAGGACGTCGAGAAATACCCCCTGATCCAGGATCCGGAGGAGGAGCGGGCGCTCGCGCGCCGCGCCCGGTCCGGAGACAAGGAGGCGGCGGAGCGTCTGGTCACCGCCAACCTCCGCTTCGTCATCTCCTACGTGAAGAAGTATCAGGGCCGCGGCCTGGGTCTGGCCGAGCTCGTCTGCATCGGGAACGAGGGACTGCTCAAGGCGGTCAAGAAGTTCGATCCCGAGAAGGGCGTGAAGTTCATCAGCTACGCGGTCTGGTGGATCCGCCAGACGGTCCTGCAGGCCCTGGCCGAGCAGACCCGCTCGGTCCGCATCCCGCTGAACCAGAACAGCAACCTCGCCAAGCTCTCCCGCACGGACACGGCGCTCACCCAGGCGTTGGGCCGCACGCCCACCGACCAGGAGATCGCCGAGGAGATGGGCGAGCCGATCGACACCATCCGGGCCCTGCGGCGCGTCGCCGCCAGCGAGCTCTCGCTGGATGCGCCGATCGACCGGGGGGACCGCGACAGCGCCAGCTTCGGAGAGCGCTTCGCCGGTGCCGACGCCGAGGACATCGAGCAGGATGTGGAGGCCATCGCCCGGCGCGACTACATGGAGACCATGTTCGAGCGCTACCTCACCGAGCGTGAGCGGAAGATCCTCTACCTGTACTACGGGCTCGACGACGGCGAGGAGCGGACGCTGGAGGAGATCGGCTCGCTGCTGGGCGTGACCCGCGAGCGCATCCGCCAGATCCGCAACCGCGCCTTCGAGAAGCTCCGCGAAAGCCCCGACGGCGAATCGCTCTCCAACTTCTGGATGGCGTCCTAGCCCGGGGACGCTCCACACCCCTGCGGCGCTCCGCGTCCGGAGCGCCACGGGCCCTGCCCCAGCATCCGCGACCCGAGGATCCGCCACCCGCGCGTGGCGGCGGACCGGGCCGGGGAACGTCACCGGGGAGCGGGGTTTACGGTCCGGGCACGCGCAGTCGGCGTCCCCATCCCCGTCCTCCGGTTCCCGCGGCCCATGCCCAGGCTCCCGCTCGCCCTGCTGCTCCTCGGAGTGGCGCTCCCGCCGCACCTGGGTGCGCAGGAAGGGTGGAACACGCCGCGGGCGCTGGAGCTGGTGGCGCGGGCCCGCGCGCTCCGTCAGGCGGCCTCCCTGGACGCGACGTTCCAGAGCTACCGCGCCGATGCCCGTGGGTTCGTCTACTTCTACCTGGACCGCGAGGACACGGACGAGCGGGTCCTGGTGAAGACGGATCAGGTGGCTCTCGAGGTCTACTGGAAGGCGCCGGACAGCACACGGCAGCGGATCGTGGGTCTGCGGGACGAGAAGACCCTGCCCACCAACATCCGCTACCATCTGGACCACCTCACCGTGGTGCAGGATGAGTTCGCCGACGTGATCCGGCTCGGCGACGGGGACGAGGTGGCCGCGGTGACCCATCCCGTCGCACCCGACGCCGAAACGGTCTACGACTACCATCTGGCCGATTCGATCACGTTGAGCTACGGGGGCGGCAGCGAGATCCGCGTCTACGAGATCGAGGTCAAGCCGAAGGACCTGGACGCGCCCGGCTTCCTGGGCAGCCTGTTCCTGTCGCGCGACAACGCGGCCATCGTGCGCATGAGCTTCACGTTCACCCCCTCGTCCTACGTGGACGAGTACCTGGACTACATCCGCATCTCGCTGGACAACTCGGTCTGGGACGAGCGCTGGTGGCTCCCCTACGAGCAGCGGGTGGAGCTGCGCCGCGAGGTCCCGTTCCTGGATTTCCCCGCGGGGAGCGTGATCCGCGGGCGCTACGAGATCCGCAACTACGCGTTCGACCCCGACCTCGATCCGCTGCTCTTCCGGGGACCGCGCGTGACGGCACTGCCGGAAGCCGCCCGGCGCGCGTTCGACTTCGAGCAGCCGCTGCACGCGCAGCTGGACGACGAAGGCCTCGGCACCCTGCCCGACCTGGCGGAGGTGCGGGCCCAGGCGGTGCGCCTGGCCGGCCGCCAGGCCATCAGCGGTCTGGCACCCAACCGCCTCTGGATCCCGTCCGCTTCGTCCGTGCTGCGCTACAACCGCGCCGAGGGGCTCGCCGTCGGGCTGGGGGCATCCCTCCAGCCGGCCGACGCCCTCACGCTCCGCGTCCACGGCGGGTGGTCCCTGGGCCGCGAGCGTCCCACGGCCACGCTGCGCCTGGAGGCCCCCGGACCGGGGCTCGTCGCAGACGCCTACCTGGGCCGCCTGCGCGACGTGGGTCCCCTCCCCGGCGCCAGCGGCGCCCTCAACACCGTGGGCGGCCTCGTGGCCGATCAGGACTGGCTGGACCCCTACGGGGCGGCCGGAGTGGCCGTGCGCTGGCAGCCGTCCCCGCCGGGGACGCCCGCCCGGCCCTGGGTGGCGCTGCGGTGGGAGCGGCAGCGCTCGTGGGTCAACAGCACCACGGGGTCTCCGGACGGGGCGCTGGGCGCAGGGCTGGGCCGGGCGGTCCGGCCCATCCGGGAGGGCGATGCCGTGCTCGTCGAGACCGGGGTGGCCTGGTCGCCCCGTCCGGACGTCACGCTCGACCCCACCGTCACGCTGGGCCGCCTGGACGGCACGACGTACGGGACCGTCCTGCTGCGCGGGGAGGCCCGGCGGGAGTGGGTGGAGCGGGGCGTCCGCCTCCGCGTCGAGGGCACGGCCGGGTGGGCCTCGGCCGAGGCGCCGCCCCAGTCCCTCTTCCTCCTGGGCGGTCGGAGCACCCTTCCGGGCTACGTCTACCGGTCCTTCCTGGGGGACCGGCTCTGGCTCGTCCGGTCGGAGGCGTCCCGCACGCTGCGCGCCCCGTGGGTGCGCGTGGGGGGCACCTTCGCGTTGGGCGGGACGGCCCTCGGCTCCCACGCGGTGCCGGCCGGATGGCAGGCGGGGCCCACGGACGTCCCCACGGCGTCGGCGGGCGTCTTCGCCGAGCTCCTGTGGGACCTCCTGCGCATCGACCTCTCGCGCGGTCTGAACGGCGGTAGCTGGGCCCTGGAGGTGGGCGTCCAGCGCCGCTTCCATCCCTGGCTGTAGTCCGCCGCGACACGACCCCGCGCGGGCATCCGGGGATGGACGCGGCGCGCCCGGGCTGGGAACGGCGCCGACCGACCGGCCCGGCGGCCGGAGACCGGCCACCGCGGTCCGGTCCGCCGGGCCGGGGGCGTCGTCAGGCCTCCTCGTCCGGCTCGCCCTCGCCCCCGTCCTCCCGCCGTGACAACAGCACCAGCTCGCGCACCATCACGTCCACCGTGGGGATGCGCACCCCCTCGCGCTCGTAGGAGTCGTACTCGAGCCGGCCCTCCACGTAGATGCGGTCCCCCCGGTGGACGTGCTCCTGCGTCACCTCCGCGAGCCGATTCCAGAGGGTCAGCCGGTGCCACTCCGTGCGCTCCTCCTCCTCCCCCGTGTGGCGGCGATTGGTGGCGAGCGACAGGTGGGCGACCTTGGTCCCGCTGCGCGTGACCTGGATGTCCGGATCCCTCCCCACGTTGCCCACCAGGATGACCTTGTTGACCGAGCGGCTCATGCGTACCTCCGGCCGCCGGAGCCCGGCCTCCGACGAAGCGAGTGGGACCGCCGGCGCGGGCGGCGGGGACGAATCCTCGCCGCCGTGGCTGGGCCTGGGGATGGAGCCGTGCGCCGGACGCACGCAGGCGTCACGGGTCCGCGGCGCGCGGCGCGCGGATGGAAGCCGCCCGCGCGTCCCGCGCGGCGGTCAGTCCGCCTTGCAGTCGTACCAGGTGGGCCCGGTGCCGGCCTCGGCGACGAGCGGAACGGCGAGCTCCATCGCCCCCTCCATCGCTTCGACCACCGCGGTGCGGGTCTCGTCGAGCTCCGCCTCCGGCACCTCGAGCAACAGCTCGTCGTGCACCTGGAGCAGCATGCGCGCACCTCCACCGGACCGGTGCAGTCGATCGTGCACGTCGATCATCGCCTTCTTGATGAGGTCGGCAGCCGTGCCCTGGATGGGTGTGTTCTGCGCCACCCGCTCTCCGAACTGGCGGATGTTCCAGTTGCTCGACTGCAACTCCGGCACGTAGCGTCGCCGACCCGCCAGCGTCTCGACATAGCCATGCCGCTTCGCGAAGTCGATCTGCTCGTCGAGGAAGGAGCGCACGCCACTGAAGCGCTCGAAGTACGCGTCGATGAAGGCCCGCGCCGCCGTGCGCTCGATCCCGAGCTGTCGCGCCAGCGAGAAGTCCCCCTGGCCGTAGAGCGTGGCGAAGTTGATGGTCTTGGCCTGCGCGCGCATCTCGGCGCTCACGTCGGCGATCGGCACCTCGAAGATCACCGCGGCCGTCTGACGGTGGACGTCCACCCGGTTGCGGAAGGCGTCGACGAAGGCGTCGTCCCCCGAGAAATGCGCCAGGATCCGTAACTCGATCTGCGAGTAGTCGACCGCGAGCAGGACGTAGCCCGGATCGGCCACGAACCCCTTGCGGATCTCCCGGCCCAACGCCGTGCGGATGGGGATGTTCTGCAGGTTGGGCTCGCTGGACGAGAGGCGTCCGGTGGCGGCCACGGCCTGATTGAAGCGCGTGTGCAGGCGTTTCGTTCGCGGATTGATCAGGCGGGGGAAGGCATCCACGTACGTGCTGCGCAGCTTCTCCAGCTGGCGGTACTCCAGGAGCTGCAGCGGGAATGCGTGCCCCGCCGCGGCCAGCTCCTCCAGGACATCGGAGTCGGTGGAGGGACCGGTCTTCGTCCGCTTGATGACGGGGAGGCCCAGCCGATCGAAGAGCACCTCACGCAGCTGCGGCGTCGAGTTCAGGTTGAACTCGGCGCCGGCGATCTTGAACAGCTCGTCCTGGAGCTGGCGCAGCTCCCGCGCCAACCGGACGCTCATCTCACGGAAGAATCCTTCGTCCAGCTTGATCCCGGTGCTCTCCATCTCCGCCAGGATGGGCACGAGCGGCATCTCCAGCTCGTCGAAGAGCTGCAGGAGCTGCTGGTCCTCCAGACCCTTCCGCAGTTGGCGATGCAGCACGGCCGACGTCCACGTGCGGGCGGCGGCAAGCTCCGCCACGCCCGCGACCGGCACCTCTTCGAGAGGCACCTCCGACTTGCCGGTCCCGACCAGGCTCTTGCGCGTCGGCAGGGTCTCTCCGAGGAGGTCCAACGCCAGCGCATCCAGGTCGTGGGTGCGACGCGACGGGTCGAGGACGTACGACGCGACCATGGCATCGAAGTCGAGCCCAGCCAATGCGATGCCCGCCCCTTCCAACGCCACGAGCGCGTCCTTGGCGTCGTGGGCGCCCACGCGTGACGCGGGAGCTTCGAGGACGGCGCGGAGACGCGCGCACGGAGGGCTGTCCAGCGCCGGGAGGTTCTCAGGCTCGTCCACGGCGTCGATGCCCAGGGAGAGGCCTCCGGGTGCGCGGTGGCCGAGCGGGAGGTACCACAGCTCGTCGCCACCGTCGGGCAGGAGCGCCACCCCCACCAGACTCCCCTCGACCGGCTTGTCCCGCGTCGACCACGTCTGGAGCTCGAACGCGCCCGCCCGCTCGAGCGCATCGGCCAACGCGTCCAGGTCGTCGGGGCCGGCGACACGCAGGCGGGGCCGTTCCTCTCCGGCCACCGAGGTGGAGGCAGCCAACGGGAGCTTCTCGATCAGCGTGCGGAACTCGTACGCGATGAGCAGATCGCGCAGGCGGTCCCACTCGGGATCGCACTCCCGCAGGCGCTCGAGATCCAGCTCGATCGGGGCATCGGTCTGGATGGTCACGAGACGGCGGGAAAGACGCACATCCTGCTCGTGCTCCGACAGCGCACCCCGCGCCCGGGCGGGCTCGACGGCGTCCAGGTGGGCGTACATCCCGTCCAGGTCACCCCAACGCTCGAGCAACGCCTGGGCCGTCTTGGGCCCGATGCCGCGCGCACCGGGGACGTTGTCGGAGCTGTCGCCCACCAGCGCCAGGTAGTCGGCCACCTGGTCGGGACGGACGCCGAACTTGTCGGACGCGTTGGATTCGTCCACCCATTCCGCGGCCACGCCACTCGAGCCGCCCCGCCCGGGGTTCAGCAGGTGGATGCGCGGCCCGATCATCTGGTAGAAGTCCTTGTCGCCGGAGACCAGCACCACCTCCAGCCCGGCCTCCTCGCCACGTCGGGCCAGGGTGCCGATCACGTCGTCCGCTTCGAAGCCCTCCACCTCGAGCACGGGGCACCCGTAGGCTTCGACCAGCTCACGGATGCCGGCGATCGATGCCGCCAGATCGTCGGGCATCTTCTCGCGCGTGGCCTTGTACTCCGGATACTCCACCTCGCGGGCGCTGCGGCCGGCGTCGAACACCACGGCCAGGTAGTCCGGCGCCAGATCCTCGCGGATCTTGACGATGAAGTTCGCCACGCCCCAGGCCGCCGACGTGTTCTCGCCGCGCGAGTTCGTCAGCGGTCGCTGGATGAACGCGAAGTACGAGCGATAGATGAGGGCATAGCCGTCGATCAGGAAGAGCCGCGGCGCGGTCTTCTCCGGAACCTGCACGGAAGTCTCCTGGCCCTGCTCGGCGCGAAGGAAGGGATGCGGGAGGAGGAGCGGTCACCGCCCCCGAAAGCACGAGCGCCCCGCCGTGGGGCGGGGCGCGACGTCTCGCTGCGCTCGGCGAGGAGCGCCGCTACCGAGTCCGCTCAGGCGCGTACGACGTTGGCCGCCTGGAGACCGCGATCGGTCTCACGGATCTCGTACTCGACTTCTTCCCCCTCTGCCAGGGTCCGGAAGCCCTCGCCGACGATCGCGGTGAAGTGGACGAAGATTTCCTCGCCAGAGGGCTGCCGGATGAACCCGTACCCCTTGGCATCATTGAACCACTTCACCGTCCCTCTGGGCATGGTGTTTCCTCCCGCGAAGTAAACCCGAGAACGTCCGCCCAACGTAGGGGGGGTGACCGGGGGCGGGCAAGGAACCGACCGGCCGGCTGGCCGGCCGGGGTTCAGTCGGCGAAGTCGCCGTAGAGGAAGGCGTAGATGGCCCGGTTGCGGGTCACGTTCTTGACGTACCCCCGGGTCTCCCGGAAGGGGATCCGCTCCGTGAAGCGGACCGGATCGGACGCCTCCGGGAAGGCGCGCCACCGGTTGGCGCGGCTGGGCCCCGCGTTGTAGGCGGACAGGACCAGCGGAAGCTGTCCGTCGTATCGGCGCAGCATGTCCCGCAGGTAGGCGGTGCCCAGATGGAGGTTCACGTCCGGCTGGTAGAGGGTCTCGGGGCCGAACTGGGTGGGGCCGACGTTGCGGGCGAGGCTCCGCCCCGTCTCGGGCAGGACCTGCATCAGCCCGCGCGCGTTGGCCGCGGACCGCGCGTTGGCCCAGAAGGCGGACTCCTGCCGGATCAACCCCGCGATCAGGTAGGGATCCACGCCGAACTCCTCCGCCTCCCGCATCACGATCTCGCGGTGGGGAAACGGATAGATGACCTCCAGGAGCAGCCGGTCCCAGGGACGGCCGCGGCGGCGGACCTCCCAGCCCAGGTCGAGCGCCGTCCAGTTCCAGTCCCGCAGGTGCAGGCCCTTGGCCACCTGCAGGAGGAAGTCGTCGTTGGTGCGCGCCCGGTCCACGAGCGCTTCCATGGTCGCACGCTCCGTGTAGAGCAGACCGGCCTGCCGCAGGAGATCCAGGTGGGTGAGCCCCTCCGCGACCCAGGCAGGCGTCATGGCCGGCGTCCGGTCGGAGAGCGGGATGCGATAGGGCATGTCCAGGAGACCGGCCGTCTGCACCGCGTAGTACGACAGCGGCGAGAGGTCGAGCACCTGCTCCACGTGGTGGGCGGCCTGCTGGCGCTCGCCCATCTGCAGGGCCGTCCAGGCAGCCCAGTAGGCGGCCTCGTCCACGCTGGAGCCCGACGGCACCTCGCTCAGATAGCGTTCGAAGACCGCCAGGGCCGAGGGGAGGTCTCCACGCGTGATGTGGATCTGGCCGAGCCGCATCCGCGCCAGCTCCGCCCGCTCGGCCGTGGGATTCATGGCCACGGTCCGCTCGTACAGCTCGATGGCCCGCGGCATATCCGCGTCGTCGTGCGCCGCGTCCGCCCGCAGGAACATCACCTCCACGGCCGTGGTGTGGGCGGGGAAGCGGTCCACGATCTCCTGCTCCAGGCGCCCGACGTCTCCGCTGCGTCCCTGACGCTTGCGGATCCGGATGAGCTCGGCCAGCGCGTCCCCGCCCCGCGTGGCGTCGCCGACCAGCGTCTCCAAGACCCGCGCGGCGTCGGCATCCTTGCGCAGCCGCGCCATCACCTGCGCGCGTTCCAGACGGGCCTGCGCGCCTTCACGGTCGGCACCGGTCAGCTCGAGATGACGGTCGTAGGCCAGGAGGGACTCGCTGAAGCGGTCGGCGCTACGCAACGTACGCGCAACCTGCAGCGCGAAGGCGTCCGTGGTCACACCCAGCCGCACCAGCCCGATGCTGGCCCGTACGGCGTCGTCCCCGTCCGAGCGCAGCTCCAGCGTGTTGAGGTAGGCATCGCGGGCGCCCGCCGTGTCGTCCAGCTGCGCCCGCAGGTCTCCCACGCGCGCCCACACGGCGGCGCGCTGGCCGGCGCCGTCCAGGTCGGTCAGCGTCTGCTCGTAGGCGCGCAGCGCGCCGGCGTCGTCGTCGTTGTCCAGGTAGGCGCGCGCCAACAGGTCCCAGGAGCGGGCCGTCGCCGGTCGGTAGACGATGCGCGGCAGCAGCGCCTGCACGGTGGTCACGTCGCCCGCCGCCGAGCGGCTGCGGGCCAGCTCGAGCGCGGTCCAGCTCGCGAGGCCGTCCCGGGCGTCGGTGAGGTCGTCCAGCACGGAGAGCACCCGAGGGGCGTCCCCGGCATCGGCGAGGATGCGCGCCGCCCGGATCCGGGCCACCTCGATCCGGAGGTCCCCCAGGCTGGCCGTGGAGGCGAAGCGCAGGTAGGCCTCCGCGGCTTCGGCCGGTCGGCGCCGCTCCTCGAGCGCGCGGGCCAGGAGGAAGCGGCCTTCTCCGCCCTCGAAGCGGTCCAGCCAGTCCTGGCCCTCGAGGTGGTCGACCACCGATCCCCAGTTCCCCCACCCCGCCTCGGCGCGAGCGAGCGCGAGCTGGTCGCCCGGGGCGAGCGCGGCGCCCGCCGCGCTGGCCTCGAACGCGGACGCGGCATGCCAGTAGCGACCCACGGCCAGATCCGACGACCAGGTGGTCGTATCGGCGGACGTCGACGCCAGGAGGGCGACGCTCGCGAGCTGCGCGAAGAGGCCTGTGGTGATGGTCATGGCGGGGCCCAATCTAAACAGATGTTCCCGGGCCGAAAGGGGCGCGGGAGAGCCGCTGTCCGCACCCGCGCCGCCGGGAGCCGTACCCGTCTCGTACCGCGCCGACGCGGGCCGGATCCCACGTCTCCTTGCGGGCGCGGGTCGTCCCTCTCCGTAGCGTACAAAAAGGGGGCCACCGGTCCGGTGGCCCCCTCCTCGTCACACCCGGGAGCGCGCTCCCGGGAGCAGGCGCGCTACGCCTCCATGGCCGCGAGCGCGTCCACCATCTTCTGCGCCGACTCCTCCATGTCCAGCACGAGGCTGTCGATCCGGGCGACGAAGAAGTTGTGGGCGA
This sequence comes from Gemmatimonadota bacterium, assembly GCA_041390125.1. Classification (NCBI taxonomy): domain Bacteria; kingdom Pseudomonadati; phylum Gemmatimonadota; species Gemmatimonadota bacterium. Next base: position 161,462 of record JAWKQN010000010.1, read on the forward strand.
TGCTCACCGGGATGGCGATGACCAGCCCGGCCGCGGTCGTCAGCAGGGCGATCTTGATGCCGCCGGCCACCAGGGTGGCCTCGACCTCACCGGCCGCCTCGATGGACTGGAAGGCCACGATCATGCCGACCACGGTGCCCAGGAAGCCCAGCAGCGGGGCCACGTTGGTCAGGGTGGCCAGCCACACCAGCCCGCTCTCGAGCTTGGAGAGCTCGATCAGGCCCTGGTTCTCGATCGCCTTCATGACGCGCTCGGACCCGTCCTCGTGCCGCTCCAGGCCCGCGAAGAGGATCTTCCCGGCCGGCGAGTCGGAGTTGCGGCAGACCTCCAGCGCCTCCTTCACCCGGTGCTGCGCGAGGAGCTCGTCCACCTCACGGAGCACCTTGCGGGTGCCGGCCGCCTTCGTCATCAGGCTGAAGAACTTCCAGATGATGATGATGATGCCCGCGACGAGGCAGATGGCCAGTGGCCAGCCCATGAACCCCAGGTTCGCCCAGATGAAGGCCAGGTTCTCGGTGAAGGTCATGTCCGGCTGATCCACGCCGGGGATCTGTGCCAGAATTCCGTGGAGTCGAATCATCCCGCCCAAGAGGACCTCCCTCACCAAAGGGGTTCAGGTAATCAGTTTGTCTCGCCCCCCGTTGGAGGGGGCTGGAAAAAAGCGAAGGGGGCCAACATGAAGCCCCCTGCCGGGGCTGTCAAGAACCGAACGCGGGCCGAAAAGGGGCGCTTTCGGATGCCCCCCGGAGGCGGACCGGCGCTGCTCCGGATCCCGGGCGGCCCCCCACGCCGACCCGGCTCAGGGCGCGGAACGGCGAGGGTCCAGCGCCCGTTCCAGGCCGGCCCCGACCAGGTTGAAGGCGATGACCGTGGCCGCGATCGCGAGCCCGGCGAAGGTGGAGATCCACCACGCCGTGTAGAGGTGGTCGCGACCGTCCGCGACCATGGCGCCCCAGGACGGGAGCGGGGGCTGGACGCCGAGACCGAGGAAGGAGAGACCCGCCTCGAGGGCGATCGTGTCTCCGACGCCCAGGGTCGCCGCGACCAGCAGGGGACCGAGCGCATTCGGCAGGATGTGTCTGAGCAGGATACCCGCATCCGTGACCCCGGCCGCCCGCGCGCCCTCCACGAACGGACGCTCCTTCAAGGCGATGACCTGCCCCCGGACGAGGCGCGCGACCTGTGGCCACTGCGTGAAGGCGAGCACCCCTACCACCGCCGCGAACGACGGGGCGCCGAGCACCCCCACGATCACGATCAGGAGCACCAGGCGGGGCACGGCCAACACCACGTCCACGACGCGCGCGAGGAGCGCGTCCCACCAGCCGCCCAGGTAGCCGGCCACGCCGCCGAGCAACGTCCCGGCGGCGAGCGCCAGCGCCATCGCGAAGACGCCCACGGCGATGGAGGTGCGCCCGCCGTAGAGGATGCGCGAGAGAAGGTCCCGACCGAGCCCGTCGGTCCCCAGCGGGTGTACGGCCGAGGGCGCTTCGAGACGCACGGACAACGCAGGCGGCGCGAGCGGGTCGTGCGGCGCGATCCACGGCGCGAGCACGGCCGCGACGACCAGCACGCCGAGCAACACCAGGCCGGCGCGCAGAGCACCGGCGCCCGGGTGTCGCGCACGGGTCGCCGGGCCGATCGTCGCGTGCCGGAGCACCCGCGCCTCAGCCATGGCGCACCCTCGGGTCCACGATCCCGTAGAGCACGTCGGCCAGGAGGTTGCCCGCCACCACCAGCGTGGCGAACAGGACGGCGCACGCCATGAGAACAGGGGTGTCGCGCGCGCCGATCGCGGAGACCATGAGCCCCCCGAGCCCGGGCCACGCGAAGACCGTCTCGACGAACACGGCGCCCGACAGCAGCAACGGCAGGTACAACCCGAGCAACGTGATCAACGGCAACAGGGCGTTGGCCAGCGCGTGACGCCAGACGACCGCGCGCTCCGCCAGCCCGCGGGCGCGGGCGGCCCGCACGTACTCCTGTGCCAGCTCGTCGGCCACGCTGCTGCGCGCATAGCGGGCGACGCCCGCGGCGAGCACAACGGTGAGCGACGCGACCGGCAGCGCCAGGTGCCGCAGCCGATCCATCACGCGGGCCGTCCACGCCATCTGGTCGTGGTCCACGGCGAGGATCCCGCTCGCAGGGAAGCGGAGCGGCCACCCCCACGCCGATGCGCCGTAGGCGAACACCAGAACGGCGAGCAGCGCCACCCAGAAGGTGGGCATCGAGTAGACGAGGAGCGTCACGAACGACACGGCGTGGTCGGTCGGCGATCCGCGGCGCCGCGCCTGCCACACACCCACCATCGTTCCCAGGAGGAAGCCCAGCGCGAGTGCGCTACCGGTCAGGAGCAGCGTGTTGGGGAGCAGCTCGGAGAGGATCTCGGCCACCGGCCGGCGGCGCGCGTAGGAGACGCCGAAGTCACCCCGGACGGTGGCCCCCAGCCAGCGCACGTAGCGCACCGGCAGCGGCTGATCGAGCCCGAAGGTGGCGCGCAGGCGCTCCTGGGCCGCAGCGTCCAACGTGTAGAAGCCGGGCGTGTCGAGCGCATCTCCCGGCATCGCCTCCGCGGCGAAGAACACCAGCGTGACGACCCCGAAGAGGAGAGGGACCGCGCCGGCCACGCGGCGGAGAAGCCAACGCGTCACGCGCCGACCGTCACCGCGACCCGCGGGGTCGCGTCAGTCCTGACCGGCGGCGGCGTCGGGCCCCGGCTCCAGGCTCCACTGCTGGATGGTGCGCCAGGCGCCACGCTCGTCGATCTCCACGTTGCGGAGGCGTCGGCTCACTCCCGTGAGCACGTCCGGGAAATAGAGATACGTGAAGGGCTGCTCCGCGACGAGGGCTTGCTGATACCGGGCCCACTCCGCCACCGCTTCGTCGCGGTCCGGCACGAGCGGGAGTCGGTCGAGGATCGCATCCAGGTCCGGGTTGGCCGTGCCGGCCAGCGCCAGGCCGCCGCCCCGTCGCCCGGAGTGGAAGAGGTCCGCGTCGTCGATGCGGAAGTCCGTCTCGTAGGCGAGGAGCAACGCGTCGAACTCGCGGCGCTCCGGGTCCGTGACGCGCGCCAGCACCGTGGCCATCTCCAGACCCTGCGGGCGCGCGGCCACGCCGACGGCCGCCAGGTCCGCCTGCACGATCTGCGCGATCGTGGCCCGCAGTTGGTTCTCCTGGTTGTACAGGAGCTCGATCGTCAGCTCGGCTCCGGATGCATCCTCGCGCACGCCGTCGCCGTCACGATCCTCCCAACCCAGCGCGGCCAGCGCGGCGGCGGCGGCGGTGGGATCGTGCGCCACGGCCCCACCCACGGAGGGGTCGAAGGCCCAGTGGAACGGGGGCACGCTGGTCTCCGCCACCGAGCCGTAGCCACCCAGGAGCTCGGTGACGATCGCACCGCGATCGATCGCCTGGGTCAGGGCCCGGCGCAGCGCCGCGTCCCCGAACGGCGCGCGGCGCGCGTTCCAGGCGATGAAGGCGAACTCCCGGGAGCCGGCGCGCAACACGCGCGCCGCCTGCGAGGCGGCGATGGTCGCGGCCTGGTCGGGACGCACGTCGAAGTAGACGTGCACCGCGCCGGTCAGCAACTCGGTGAGGAGCGTGGTCTGCTCCGGGATGACGCGGAAGACATAGCGCGCCACCTGCGGCGGGCCTCCGATCGCGTCGGGGAACGCCGGATTGCGCGCGAAGATCCAGCGATCGCCCTCGCGATGCTCCAGGAAGCGGAACGGACCGTTGCCCACCGGGCAGCGGGTGTTGAAGGGGTGCGTGGCCAGCTCCGCGGGCGGCACGGGTTCCAGCAGGTGGGCCGGCAGGATGGGGACCACGGCCCAGGTCTCCAGCATCTGGGCGTGAGGCTGCACCCGGAAGCGGACGGTACGGTCGTCGACCACTTCGACGTTCTCGTACCAGCGGAAGTAGGCCGGATTCGCGTAGCCCGTCTCCGGGTCGCGCGCGCGCTCGAACGTGAAGGCCACATCGGCCGCGCGCGTGGGCGTGCCGTCATGCCAGGCGACATCGTCGCGGAGACGGAACTCCAGGAGCGTTCCGTCCTCGGAGAGGCTCCACGACTCGGCCAGGTAGGGGACGGGCGCCAGGTTCGCGTCCAGACGCACCAGGCTCATCAGGTTGACGTGGAGCTGATGCTGGATGGAGGCGACCAGCGTGGTGGCCAGCGGGTTCATCCCCCCATCGAGGTCGGCCACGCCCGCACCCACCAGCGTCCCGCCGCCCGCTTCCGCCTGCAGGCCGGCGAAGTGCTCGTCCACCGCCTGCAGCGCAGCCTCGCAGAACCCGTCGGCGGCGACGGCCCCTGAAGGGGTCTCGGAGCCGCCACAGGCGGCCACCGCCAGCGCGAGCGCGCAGCGAGTGGAGGGGCGGAGCGTCATGGGCAGGTCTGGGGCTCGGGTGCGTGGGACCAGGGATCCTCCGTTCCGTCGCGCGGGGGGTTACAAGGTCCGGGCCAGCCCGTCCACGCCATCCCAGGTCCACGCCGCCGAGGCGTAGCGCGCGCGGAGGGACCGGGCGGCCTCGAAGGCGGCCGCGCCCTCGGCGGGCCGCAGCCGCACCCCCAGGGTCTCCTGCACCCCCTCCACCAACGCACGGCGCAGGGACGCGGGATCCGGGGCTCGGCCCAGCACCCGCTCCAGCGTCGTGGCCTCCACCGCTGGGACCGGCCCGAGCGCGGCGGCGGCCAGCGCGCTCTGGTCGTCCACCAGCAGGAGCGAGCCGTGCTGGAGGATGGTCCGGCCGATGCGGGCCTGGGCGCTTCCCAGGACCTTTCTGCCCCCCGTGGTCAGCTCCCCGCCCGCGGGACGCGCGAAACAGGCGCCCGGGCTCCGTGGCGAGGCCACGTCCCGATCGGCCGCCAGGGTGACGTCCAGCCCGAGCCTGGCCAGACCGGCGCCCAGCGCGGCGTGCACCAGCCGGTACGCGGCCCGCAGACCGGTCGCCGCCGGGAACACCACCGCGTACGTCAGGTCGGCCCGGTGCAGGACGGCCCGGCCTCCCGTGGGCCGGCGTACGTGGTCGGTGTCGGGCAGCGGGCGGTAGCGCTCCCGCGCCGGCTCGTGACGGCCGAAGGACACGGTGGGCCGGGCCCACCCATAGAGCCGGAGGACCGCGGTCCCCTCGGGCAGGGTGGCCGCCAGGGCATGGTCGAGGGCCATGTTCTCGGCGCCGGGTCGGTCCCCGTCGTCCAGGAGCCCCCACGCCAGGTCACCGAGGCGCGCGCGAGCCTCGGCGAGGGCCACCTCAGAGCGGGTGCTCTCCACCGGGCTCCAGGACCACGACCCGGGCGCGCGAACCCACCGCTCGCGCGAAGGCGTGGGCGTCCTGCTCGATGACCGGCATGGTGTCGTAGTGGATGGGGATCACCACCTCGGGGCCGATCATGTCGATGGCGCGCACGGCGTCCTCGGGGCCCATGGTGTAGTTGTCCCCGATGGGCAGCAGGGCCACGTCCACGCGGCCGGCGAGCAGCTGCATGTCCATGATCAGCGCCGTGTCGCCCGCGTGATAGACGCGGCGTCCGTCGACGTGCAGCAGGAACCCGCCGGGCGTGCAGCTCCAGGGGCCGTCGGCCCCCTCGATGAGGCCGCCGTGCGCGGCCACCGTCATCTGCACGCGGCCGAACGGGAAGTCGTGACCCCCGCCGATCCCCATCCCGTGGGCGTTGTCCACGCCCTGCGTGGCGGCGTACTGCACGATCTCGTGGGAGGAGACCAGCGTGGCGCCCGTGCGCCGCACGAGCGGCAGCGCGTCCCCGAAGTGGTCGCCGTGGCCGTGGGTGCACAGGACCCAGTCGGCCTCGACGTCGTCGACGGCCACGTCGGCCCGCGGGTTCCCGGTGAAGAACGGATCGATCACGATCCGGGTGCCGTCGTCCGTGCGGATGGACACCGTCGAGTGCCCGTGATAGTGGAGCGTGGCCATGGCCGCCTCCTGCTGCAGGGGTCGTTGGACCCGGAGGGACCCGCGCGGGGTCCTTCCGGGCCTCCGGCTCAGCCGCTGATGTCCTGGTAGGCCTCCATCGGCGGGCAGGCGCACACCAGGTTGCGGTCACCGAACGCATTGTCGATCCGGCGTACCGCGGGCCAGAACTTGTTCTCCCGCACCCACGGTGCGGGCCAGGCCGCCTTCTCGCGGCCGTACGCGTGGGTCCACTCGTCCGCCGTGACGGCTGCGGCCGTGTGGGGCGCGTTCTTGAGCGGGTTGTCCTGGCGGTCGGACAGGCCCATCTCGATCTGCTCGATCTCCGCCTTGATGGAGACCAGGGCGTCGCAGAACCGGTCCAGCTCCGCCTTCGGCTCGCTCTCGGTCGGCTCCACCATGATGGTGCCCGCCACCGGGAAGGACATGGTGGGCGCGTGGAAGCCGTAGTCGATGAGCCGCTTGGCCACGTCCTCGTCCGTCACGCCACTGGTCTTGCGGAAGGGGCGCAGGTCGAGGATGAACTCGTGCGCCACCCGTCCGTGCGCGCCGCGGTAGAGCACCTCGAAATGCTTGCCGAGGCGAGCGGCCATGTAGTTGGCGTTCAGGATGGCGTGCTCCGTGGCGGAGCGCACGCCGGTGCGCCCGAGCATCGCGATGTACGCCCACGAGATCAGCAGGATGCTGGCGCTCCCCCACGGAGCCGCCGAGACGGGCCCGATCGCCTTGTCGCCCCCGACCGTCACGACCGGATGGCCCGGCAGGAACGGCGCGAGGTGGGACGCGACGCAGATGGGCCCCATGCCGGGACCGCCCCCGCCGTGCGGGATCGCGAACGTCTTGTGCAGGTTGATGTGGCAGACGTCGGCGCCGTAGTCGCCGGGGCGGCAGAGCCCCACCTGCGCGTTCAGGTTGGCGCCGTCCAGGTAGACCTGCCCCCCGTGCTGGTGGATGATGTCGCAGACCTCGCGGATGGCCTCCTCGAACACGCCGTGCGTGGACGGATACGTCACCATGAGCGCGGCCAGCCGGTCGGCATGCTTCTCGGCCTTGGCCCGGAGGTCGGCCACGTCGATGCTGCCGTTCTCGTCCGTGGCGACCACCACCACGTCCATGCCGGCCATCACCGCGCTGGCGGGGTTGGTGCCGTGCGCGGAGGAGGGGATCAGACACACGCGGCGGTGATGGTCCCCGCGCTCCAGGTGGTAGGCCCGGATCACCAGCAGTCCGGCGTATTCGCCTTGCGCGCCCGAGTTCGGCTGCAGCGAACAGGCGGAGAAGCCGGTGATCTCCGTGAGCCAGCGTTCCAGGTCGGAGATGATGCGGGCGTAGCCGCCTGCCTGCTCGACCGGCGCGAAGGGATGCATCCCACCGAACTCCGGGAACGTCACCGGCACCATCTCGCTGGTGGCGTTCAGCTTCATGGTGCACGAGCCCAGCGCGATCATGCTGGTATTCAGCGAGAGATCCCGCGTCTCCAGCATGTGGATGTACCGCAGCATCTGGGTCTCGGAGTGATACGTGTTGAAGACCGGATGCGTGAGATACGGCGACGTCCGCTTGAGGTCCGCGGGCAGCGAATCGCCCTCGATGCTGGCGGCCAACGCCAGGGCCCGCCGCTCCTCCCCGAACACCTCGAGGAGGTCGTCCAGGTCCTGGGGCCGCACGGTCTCGTCGAGCGCGATGCCCACGGTGCCGTCCGCGAAGTCGCGCAGGTTGATGCGCGCAGCCCGCGCGGCGTCCAGCACCTCGCCGGCGCTCCGCCCCTTCGGACGCACGCGCAGCGTGTCGAAGTACCCACCATGCACGATCTCGTGACCGCCGGCCGCCAGACCCGCCGCCAGCGTACGCGCCTGCGCGTGCACGCGCCGCGCGATGCGCTTGATGCCGTCGGGGCCATGATAGACGCCATACATGCCGGCCATCACGGCCAGCAGCACCTGCGCGGTGCAGATGTTGGACGTGGCCTTCTCGCGGCGGATGTGCTGCTCGCGGGTCTGCAGCGCCATGCGGAGCGCCGGATTGCCGTCCGCGTCCCGCGACAGCCCGATGATGCGGCCCGGGATCTGGCGCTTGAATCCGTCATGGCACGCGAGGTAGGCCGCGTGCGGACCGCCGTAGCCCATGGGCACGCCGAAGCGCTGTGTGCTTCCCACCGCGATGTCGGCCCCCAGCTCGCCCGGAGGCGTGAGGAGCGCCAGCGCCAGCAGATCGGCCGCCACCACCACGTTGGCACCCACGGCGTGCGCGGCCTCGATCAGGGCGCGGGGATCCACCACGGCGCCGTCCGTGGCCGGATACTGGAGCAGCACGCCGAAGAACGACTCGTCCGGCTGGAAGGCCGCGGGGTCGCCCACCACCACCTCGACGTCGAGCGGCTCGGCGCGGCTGCGCACCACCGCGATGGTCTGCGGATGGCAGCGCTCGGAGACGAAGAAGCGCGTCCGCTCGCCCGCGCCGTTCAGCAGCATGGACATGGCCTCGGCAGCGGCCGTGGCCTCGTCCAGCAGCGAGGCGTTGGCGATCTCCAGGCCGGTCAGGTCGATGACCATGGTCTGGAAGTTGAGCAGCGCCTGCAGACGACCCTGGGCGATCTCCGCCTGGTAGGGCGTGTACTGCGTGTACCAGCCCGGGTTCTCCAGGATGTTCCGCTGGATGACGCCGGGCGTGATGGTCCCGTGATAGCCCATCCCGAGGTACGAGCGGAAGACCTGGTTCTGCGCGGCGATCTCCCGCACACGCTGCAGGAGCTCGAACTCCGGGACGGCCTCGTCCAGCGCGAGATCGCGCCCGAGGCGGATGGAAGCGGGAACGGTCTCGGCGATCAGCGCCTCGAGCGATTCGAGTCCGAGCTCGTCGAGCATGGCCTGCAGGTCCGCCTTGCGCGGGCCCACGTGCCGATCGGCGAACGCGGCCGGCAAGCGGATGTCAGCCATCGATCATGGTCGTGGAAAGAGGGGACGCGCCTCCGGCGGGGAGGCGTCTGCATCGTGCGGGAGAGAACCCGCCGGCGGGAAGCCCGTTCCGGCGGTCCAGCGGCGTCACACCGGGGCTCAGCGGCTCAGCCCTCGAGGTGGGCCTCGTATGCCTGCGCGCTCATCAGCCCCTCGACCTCGGAGACGTCATCGACGCGGAGCTTGATCATCCAGCCCTCGCCGTAGGGGTCCGAGTTGACCAGGGACGGCTCGCCGTCCAGGGCGCCGTTGACCTCGACGACCTCCCCGGCGACCGGGCAGTACAGGTCGCTCACGGCCTTGACGGCCTCGATGGTCCCGAAGGTGGCCATCTTCTCGAAGCGATCGCCGGCGCTCGGGAGCTCCACGAACACCACGTCCCCGAGCTCCCCCTGGGCGTAGTCGGTGATGCCCACGATGTACACGCCGGCCTCGTCCGCCGCCTTGAGGTACTCGTGCTCGGGGGTGTAGGACAGATCGCCGGGGATCTCGGACATGGGGTTCAGCGCCTCCACAGGGGTTGGGGCCGGAGAATTACGGGAACGGCCCCGGAAGCGTCAACCCCGGCGGAGGGGCGCGGGGGGCCCGGGCTCCCCCCGTTTTCAGCGACACCCCGGGGGGATAGGTTTCGGATCGATCCCGCCCCGCCCGGCTCCGGCCGCAGGAGCCCGGAAGGGGCACCCGCCACCCGAGAACCCCGTTGGACATGTCTTCCGTCGTCGCCCCCCAGTCGCGCCCGCCGCTGACCTCCCTCCTCGAGGACGAGGTCATGTTCCGGGACGCCGTGCGCGAGTTCGCCGAGAGCGAGCTGGCGCCCCGTGCCATCGGGATGGACGAGCGGGGCGCGCTCGACCCCGACCTGATCCCCCAGCTCTTCGAGATGGGGCTCATGGGCATCGAGATCCCCGAGGCCCACGGCGGGACCGGCTCCACGTTCTTCACCTCCGTCCTGGTGGTGGAGGAGCTGTCGCGGGTGGACCCGGCCGTCGGCGTGCTGGTGGACGTCCAGAACACCCTGGTCATCAACGCCCTGCTGCGGTGGGCCACGGAGGAGCAGAAGGGCCGCTGGCTGCCGCGGCTGGCCACGGACACCGTGGGCGCCTACGCCCTCTCGGAGGCCGGGAGCGGGTCGGACGCCTTCGCGCTGCGCTGCCGCGCCCACGCGGACGGGGACGACTGGATCCTGGACGGGCAGAAGCTCTGGATCACCAACGGCGCCGAAGCCGGACTGTTCGTGGTCTTCGCCACCGTGGACGCCGACGCCGGCTACCGGGGGATCACCGCGTTCGTGGTCGAGCGGGGAACCGACGGCTTCACCGTCGGGAAGAAGGAGGACAAGCTGGGCATCCGGGCGTCGTCGACCACCGAGCTGGTCTTCGACTCCGTACGGGTTCCGGCGGCCAATGTGCTCGGAGAGGTCGGTGTGGGGTACAAGGTGGCCATCGAGACCCTGAACGAGGGCCGGATCGGGATCGGCGCCCAGATGCTGGGCCTGGCCCAGGGGGCCCTCGACCACACCCTGCGCTACGTGAAGGAGCGGGAGCAGTTCGGGAAGCCCATCGGGGACTTCCAGGGGGTGCAGTTCCAGTTGGCCGACATGGCCACGGAGATCGAGGCCGCGCGCCTGCTGGTGTACAACGCCGCACGGCTGAAGGACGCGGGGGAGTCGTTCCTGACCCAGGCGGCCATGGCGAAGCTCAAGGCGTCCGTGGTGGCCCAGGAAGTGGCCTCCACCTGCATCGACCTCCACGGCGGGTACGGCTTCACGCGGGAGTACCCGGTCGAGAAGTACTACCGGGACGCCAAGATCGGGACGATCTACGAAGGCACCACGAACATGCAGCTCCAGACCATCGCGAAGCAGATCATGCGCTGACGGGCGCACTCGCCCCGCCATGCGGGGCGGACCAGGAGGGAATTTGTTCGGTCTAGGCGTTTGGGAGATCATCCTGATCTTCGGGATCCTCATCCTCGTGTTCGGAGCCCGGCGCATCCCCGAGATCGGCCGGGGGCTCGGAGAAGGCATCCGCAACTTCAAGGGATCGGTGCGGGGGAATGGGGAAGAGGACCGCAAGCTGGGGGACGGCCGCTCCAAGCCGGAATGACCGCTCCGTGGGCGCAACACGGAGCACCGGCCTGTCCTTCCTCTTCCTCACGGTCCTCGTCGATCTCGTCGGCTTCGGGATCGTCCTCCCCCTCCTGCCGTTCTACGCGGATCGCTTCGGCGCCACCGGCACCGAGGTGGGGCTGCTCGTCCTGGTCTATTCGCTCATCCAGCTCTTCATGGCCCCGTTCTGGGGTCGGCTCTCGGACCGCATCGGGCGCAAGCCCGTCCTGGTCCTCGGGCTGGCGGGCTCGGCGGTCTCCTACGTGGTGTTCGCCTTCGCGCCCTCGCTGACCTGGCTCTACGTGTCCCGCATCCTGGCGGGGATCGGGGGTTCGACCATCCCGGTGGCCGAAGCCTACATCGCCGACGTGACGCCCCCCGAAGGTCGGGCTGGCGGCCTGGGGGTGATCGGCGCGGCGTTCGGGTTGGGCTTCACCATCGGCCCGGCTCTGGGTGGCGCGCTGTCGGGGGTGGATCCGGTCGCACCCGGCCTCCTGGCGGCGGTGCTCTGCGCGCTCAACGCCGGCCTGGCGCTCGTCCTGCTGCGGGAATCCCTCCCGCCCGAACGCCGCGGCGCTCCGGCCCGGCGCCATGGCATCCCCCGCCTGCTCCGGCTGGGACGGGACCCCCAGGTCCTCACGGTCCTCGGGGTCTACTTCCTCTTCAGCGTGGCCTGGTCCGTCCTGCAGCCCACCCTGTCGCTGTTCGGCGCCGAGCGCTTCGGGTTCGACGCCCGACGCGCCGGCTACCTCTTCGCGTTCCTGGGCCTGATCTCGGCCGGCGTCCAGGGCGGGCTCGTGCGTCGGCTGGTCCCCCGCTTCGGAGAGGCCCGCCTGGTGCGCCTGGCCGGTCTTCCCTTCGTGGCCGGCCTGGTCGCGATCGGGGGCGCGGGCTCGGTCGGGGTGCTCCTCGGAGGGCTGGGGCTCCTGGCGCTGGGGTACGGCATCGCGGTCCCGAGCGCGCTCGGGCTGCTCAGCCGACGGGCCGGAGCGGGCATCCAGGGAGGCACCCTGGGGTTGGGGCAGAGCGCGGGCTCGCTGGCCCGCATGGCCGGCCCGCTCGGGGCCGGCATCGCCTTCGACCGGCTGGGCGTGGGCTCCCCGTATTTCCTGGGCGCCGTGGTGGCGGCGGGCGCGGCGGCGCTGGCCCTGAGCCTGGCGCAACCGCGCGCCGAGCGCAGCGCGGGCGAACCCGTCCGGGCATGAGCCTCCTCGATCGGATCGCGGTCGTCCTGGTCGAGACCCAGGACGTGGTGAACATCGGCGGCGTGGTGCGCGCGATGATGAACACCGGTCTGACCGACCTGCGGCTCGTGCGACCGGTCGAGTTCGACCCGTACCGCATCGAGGGCATCGCCCACCGCAGTGGGGACCTGCTCGAACGGGCTCGCTTCTTCGACACGCTGGCCGACGCGCTGGCCGGGTGCGTCTTCACGGTGGGGACGTCCTCGCGGGGCCGCACCGCCTCGCGGCTCTACGGACGCCCGCGGGAGGACGCGCCCGCCCTGCTGGAGTGGGCGCAGCAGGGCACCGTGGCGCTGGTCTTCGGCCGCGAGGACCACGGGCTCTCCAACGAAGACCTCGACCTCTGCCAGTCCACCCTGATGATCCCCACCGCCGGCATGCGCAGCCTGAACCTCGCCCAGGCGGTGCTGATCATCGCCTACGAGCTCATGCTGGCGTCCGGCGACGCGGAGGGGCCCCTGCCCCGCGGGCGCCGGGCCACGGCCCCGGCCGCGCACGAGGAACTCGAGGAGATGTACGGCGCGCTGCGGGAGGGGCTCGAGCGCGTGGAGTTCTTCAAGGCCCGCAAGCCGGAGTCGGTGATGCGGACCCTGCGCACCATCCTGTCGCAGGCGCGCATGGACCGTCGCGAAGCCCGGCTCGTCGCCGGCATCGGCTACGAGATGCGCAACTACCTCGATCGCCACCTGGGTTCGCCCGCCCCGGACGGCACTTCCGCCGCCTCGGTGCGGTCCAGCCCCCACGAGGACGGGGAGGACCCCGACCGGTAGCGCCCCAGGGCACCCCTCTTGCACCTTCCGCCTGAGATGACGCGCGACCGCCCCAGGATCCAGCAGGCCGACCTCTCGGAGCGCTACCGGGTGCTCCTGGACATCGGCAACACGCTGACGCGCACGCTCAGCGCGGAAGAGCTGTACCGGATCATCTACCGCGAGACCGCGCGCGTGCTGGAGTCCGCGGGCTTCTACATCTCGCTGTACCAGGAGGACGGCGACCTGGCCACGGTCGTCTTCTACGCGGACCGGGGCGAGGAGCGGCGGGTGGAGATCACCTATCGCGGCTCCGACTCCGACGTGATCCGGGCCGCCCGGCCCACGCTCATCGACGACCGCGTGCATGCGCATTCGCTCCTGGTGTTGGGCGAGCGTGACTCCGAGATCACCCGGTCGGCCATCTCGGCGCCGCTGCGCAACAAGGGGCGGGTGATCGGGGCGGTGAGCTGCCAGAGCTACCGGCCGTCCGCCTACTCCGAGGGGGACCTCGAGCTGCTCCAGGGCATCGCCGACATCGCGGCGGTCGCGGTGGAGAACGCCCGGCACATCTCCGAGCTGGAGCAGCGACGGCTCGAGGCCGAGCGCATGGAGGAGCTGGGGCTGGCGCTGACCAGCACGCTCGACGCGGAGGAGGTGATCCCCAAGGTGGTGGACGCCGTGCTGGAGCTGCTGCGCGCAGACGCCGCGGCGCTCTGGCTGCTGGAGGACGGCTCCGCGCGCCTCGCCGCGTCGGGGGGCCAGGTGCCGCTGCCCGAGGGCACCACGTGGGAGATGCCGGCCGAGGCGCTGCAACGGCTGCGGGACCATACCACTCCGCTGCGCGCGCCCGACCCCGACCGCGAGGATCCGCTGTTGGCGGAGTTGCGGGCGCGGCTGGACGTCAACTGCGCGATCCTGATGCCGCTCACCGTGGGAGAACGGCTCGCCGGTGCGCTCACCGCCGGCCGTCAGCGCCTCCTGCCCTTCACCAACGACGAAGTGCACCTGCTGCGCCGCCTGGCCAGCCAGGCGTCGGTGGCGCTCCAGAACGCGCAGCTGCACCAGCGGTTGCAGGCGCTGTCGCTGACCGATCCGCTGACGGGGCTCCCCAACCGCCGGCACCTGCAGATCCACCTGCAGCGCGAGCTGGCGGCGGCGCGTCGGGGCCGGGCGCTGACGCTGGTCATCTTCGACCTGGACAACTTCAAGACGTTCAACGACACCCGCGGGCACGTGGCCGGAGACGAGGCGCTCCGCCAGGTGGGCCGCGTTCTCCTGCGCGAGGCGCGCGCCATGAACGTGGTGGCGCGCTACGGCGGCGACGAGTTCGTTTCCGTGCTCGCCGGCTCCGGCGCGCTCGAAGGTCTGCAGCACGCGAAGCGCATCGCGGAGGCCGTCGACCGCGATCCGTACCTCTCCCGCCACGGGATGTCGCTGAGCTACGGCATCAGCCAGTTCGACCGCGCCATGCGCACGATCGACGACATCATCCGCGCCGCCGACCAGAACCTGTATGCGTTCAAGAGCCAGCGGCGGCGATCGCGGGGAACGGAGGGACCGCGTGGCTGATCCGGTGCCGACGATGCGTCACGACCCGGAGGTCCTCGGCCTCATGGAGGCCGCCGAAGCGTTCGCCCGCCACGCCGGCGAGGTGACGCTGCGCTGGTTCGGTGGGATGGTGCGGGCGGACACCAAGGGGGACGGCACGCCCGTGACCGAGGCGGACCGCGAGGCCGAGCGGACCCTGCGGGCCGACATCGAGCAGCGCTATCCCAGCCACGGCATCCTGGGCGAGGAGTTCGGGGAGACCCGCCCGGACGCGGAGGTCCGCTGGATCGTCGACCCCATCGACGGCACGAAGTCCTTCATGCACGGCGTGCCGCTCTACGGCGTGCTGATCGGCATCGAGCGGCGCGGCGAGCCCGTGGTGGGAGTGGCCCATTTCCCCGCGCTCGACGAGACCGTCGTGGCCGGGTCGGGGCTGGGTTGCTGGTGGAACGGCAGCCCCGCCCACGTCTCGGGGGTGGGCGCCATCTCCGACGCGCTGGTGCTCACGACCGACGCCCCCACCATCCTGAGCGGGCCGGTCGGTCCCGGGTGGGCGGCCCTGCAGAGCGCCGCGCGCTTCACGCGCACCTGGGGGGACTGCTACGGGCACGTGCTGGTGGCCACCGGACGGGCGGACGTGATGGTCGATCCCATCCTGTCCGCCTGGGACGCCGCTCCGCTGCTCACGATCGTCCGGGAGGCCGGGGGTCGTTTCACGAGCCTCGACGGTGTGGAGACCATCCACGGCGGATCGGGGGTGTCCAGCAACGGACCGCTGCACGACGCGGTTCTGAAGAGGCTGCGGGCGCCAGGCTGACGACGGCGGCATGGACCGTCAGCGCACGTGGGCCCATCTCAGCTCCCCACCTGCCGCGTCGTTGAGCCGCGATCACGCCGGTCTCACACACCTGGTACGCATTCGGCGCGGGGGGGCCGCCGCCGCGGTGGAGTAGCGCCCGGACGCGCCTCTCCGCCCACCAGGTAACAGAAAGGCCGACCCGCTACCGGGTCGGCCTTCGGTGGCTCGCGAGGACGCGCGGACCGGCTATCCGTGCATCACGTGCCCGTGGCGCTTCCAGGCCGAGGCATCCTCGCCCACTTCGGCCTCGATGGACTCCGGGTCCACCATCGGCTGCCAGACCTGGATGATCGGGAAGGTGGACAGGAACCAGCGCACGGACCCGATGAACAGGCCCAGGAACATCAGGGCGATCAGGGGCTCCCAGATCGTGAGGGTGGCCCCTTCGTGATGGATGGACGGCACCACCATCACGTACTGCCAGACCCACTGCCCCACCAGGATGATGGAGGCGGCCATGGCCAGCCAGCCCGGGATCATCTTGGGGCGCTTGCCGATCAGGGTGGCGAACGGCAGCACGAAGCAGAGCAGGATCATGGCCAGCGACACCATGCTCCAGCGCTCGCCGGAGCGCTCGACCACCCAGGACTGCTCCCAGGGAAGCTTGCCGTACCAGATCACGATGTACTGGGACCAGAAGAGGTAGGTCCAGAACACCGTGAAGGCGAAGCAGAGCTTGCCCAGATCCCACAGCTGCTGCATGCCGGCGGCCCGGTCGAACTCCGGGTCGGCGCGCTTGAGCAGGACCGTGGTCAGGGCCGTCACCGCGAATCCACCCCACAGCGCACCCATGAAGAACCAGCCGCCGAACAGCGTGGAGAACCAGTGCGGCTCCAACGACATGATCCAGTCGTACGAGATGAAGCTCATCACGACGGCGTAGACCATCACGTAGGCCGGCGCCATGGTGGTCATGCGCTTGTAGGAGATGGTCTCCTCGGCTTCCTGGCCCCGCCACTTCTGGGTGAGACGCTCCACCCAACGCGTCCGGCCCGCGTCTCCTTCGTGCGCACCCGAGGACTTCACCAGACCCATGTCCGGCCGCAGCGCCTGCATGGCGAAGTACACCGCCATCCCGATCATCAGCAGCAGGCCCACCACGCCCCGGGCCGTCAGGAACGGCAGGTTCAGGTAGGCCGCCTTCCTGGCCACGATGGGGTCGCTGTCCATCAGCCCCACCCAGGGGAAGTAGTCGCCCCCGAGCGTGAGCATGGGCAGGAACAGCAGGAAGGCGATGGGCAGATACGCCACGAACGACAGGCTGACCCGCCGCACCGACCAGTTCCACTTCGCCTTCACGATCCAGGTGACCACGGCCACCGTCACCGCGCCGGCGGAGATGCAGAGGAAGTACAGCCAGGCCACCACGTAGGCCCGCCACGCCTGCGCGGGATCCCGCATGAGGGTCAGCACGAAGGCGGCCAACCCGATCAGGAAGAGGACGCCGGCGACGATCGGCGTCTTCTTCGCCAGGAAGCGGGTCGGGATCTCGCTGGGGACGTGGATGCTCGACATAGGGGTCTCGTTGCCCTGGCGGGTCGCCTACTGGCCCTGCAGCTGGCGGACGTAGTTGACGACGTTCCAGCGATCGAAGTGCGTGACCTGATGTCCGTACGCCGGCATCAGACCGCGCCCGACGCGGATGATCGAGTAGATGTAGCCGTCCGAGAAGCCGCGGGCCTGATCGGAGGTCAGCGGCATCGGCAGCATGCCCACCTGGGTCGTGGGGCCGTCTCCGGCACCCTGGACGCCGTGGCAGGGAGCGCACATGCGGTTGAACACGACCTGGCCGCGCGCCAGCGAGGCTTCGTCGGCCGCCACCGGATTGGTGAGGCTGTTCACCACGTCCGGCCGGGTGAGCAGGTCTCCCTGCGTCACGGGCGCCGGGATGGCCGTGCCCTCGGGCTGGCCGATGTTGAGCTGGCCCGGAGCCGCCGGGAAGTTCCCCGCCGCGAACGGCACGGCCCCTTCGGGCGGCTGGATCGTGTTCTCGTACGGATCGAAGGACGGCTGGCTACGCATGCTGCGCCCGAAGATGGCGAACATGAGGTTGTCCATCGGAATGCAGGCGGACACGCCGCTACCGAGCAGGAGCGCCAGGAGAGGCAGGCGGACCTGGCGGGCGGCCCGCCGAACCACGTGGGACATGCGCGTCATGGAGTGGCCTCGAGCAGGGCGGGACGCGCCTCCTCCAGGATGCGGCGTGCCTCCGCGATCCGGTCGGGCGGCGCTTCCACCAACACGCCGAAGCGGCCGCTGGACAGCTCCGCGTCGTAGACGACCGGGGAGCGGAAGCGCGGCAGCTTCATCAGGGCGAAGAGCCCGATCAACGTGGAGAGCGCGCCGAACAGGATGGTGAGCTCGAACGCGATGACCACGTAGGCCGGGATGGAGAAGATGGGCTTGCCCCCCGTGACGAGCGGCCAGTCCATCTGCGAGAACATGGTGAAGCCGAAGCCCGTGGCCGCTCCGGTGAGACCCCCGACGAGCGTGAAGACGCGCACCGGGCTCTCCTTGTAGCCCAGGGCGTGCTCGATGTGGTGCTCCGGGAACGGCGCATAGGCGGTGAGCTTCTTGAAGCCGGCCGCCCGCAGGCGCTCGATGGCGCCGACGGTGGCGTCGACCTCGTTGAAGCTCGCGAGAACGCTCGAAGCACTCATCAGTGCGCTCCCTCCTTGCTCCGCATCGGGGCGGGCAGGACCTCCTTGAGCTCCGCGATGGCCACCGGCGGCAACAGCCGCGTGAAGAGGAGCATCCAGAAGCCGAACCAGCAGAAGCTGCCGATCAGGATGCCCATCTCGGTGAGCGAGGGCCGGTAGACGCCCCACGCGAACGGCTCGTACTCGTGCGACAGCGACGTCACGATGATGACGTAGCGCTCGAACCACATCCCGATGTTGATGAACAGCGTGATGACGAAGAGCGCCGCGATCGAATGGCGCACCCGCTTGAACCAGAGCAGCACCGGGATGAAGCCGTTGCAGACCAGCATGGTCCACGTGGCCCACCAGTAGTGCCCGAACAGGCGGTTCCAGAAGGCGGTGCGCTCCACTTCCTCACCCGAGTACCACGCCATGAAGAACTCGGTGAGGTAGGCGTAGAAGACGATCAGGCCGGTCAGGAGGCACAGCTTGGCCATCGCGTCGAAGTGCTTGACGGTCAGGTAGGCCTCGAGACCGAAGATCTTCCGGAGCGGCACGACGATGGTGATCACCATCGCCACGCCCGAGAAGATGGCGCCCGCCACGAAGTAGGGCGCGAAGATGGTGGCGTGCCAGCCGGGCACGATCGACATGGCGAAGTCCCACGACACCACCGAGTGCACCGAGAGCACCAGCGGCGTGGCGAGGGCGGCCAGGTAGATGTAGGCCTTGGAGAAGTGGTGCCATTCCCGGTCCGTGCCGCGCCAGCCCAGCGACACCGCCGCATAGAACTTCTTGCGCAGCCCGGTGGCGGCGTCGCGCGCCGACGCCAGGTCGGGGATGGTGCCCAGGAAGAAGAACGTGGCCGACACGGTGAAGTAGGTGGTCACCGCGAACACGTCCCAGACCAGCGGGGAGCGGAAGTTCGGCCAGAGGAAGCGCGAGTTCGGGTAGGGGATCAGCCAGTACGCCAGCCAGACCCGCCCCACGTGGATGAGCGGGAACAGACCGGCCGTCATCACCGCGAAGACCGTCATGGCCTCCGCAGCGCGGTAGATGGACTGCCGCCAGGGCGCCCGGAACAGGAACAGGATGGCGGAGATCAGCGTGCCCGAGTGCGCGATACCGACCCAGAACACGAAGGTGGTGATGTAGACGCCCCATCCCACCGGGTTGTTCAGGCCGCTGACGCCGATCCCCTGGACCATCTGGTTGCCCCAGGAACCGAAGAACAGCCCGATCCCGAGGATCGCGACGACGAGCAATGCCCACCAGCCCGGACCGGGCTTGGACATCATCTTCAGGATGTCGCGATTGACCTGACTGTACGACGTGACGTCGGGGTGGGTCAGGGCACCGCGGCGGGTGGCTTGGTCGATGGCCATGGACGTCGGTCCGCTCCTAATGCTCCGCCTGGGCGACCTCGTGGTGCGTCACCTTCTTCAGGTAGCTCACCGCGGGTTGGGTGTTGATGAGCTCGTCGAGCACACGGTACGTGCGCTCGTTGTGCGTCCACTGCGCGACCCGCGAGTTGGGGTCGCGGATGTTGCCGAAGACGATCGCGTCCGCCGGACACGTGTGCTGGCAGGCAGGCACGATCTCGCCGTCCTGCAGCGCCCGGTTCTCGACGCGGGCACGGTTCTGGACCTCGCGGATCCGCTGGACGCAGAACGTGCACTTCTCCATGACGCCGTTGTCCCGAACGGTCACGTCCGGGTTGAACTGCCAGTTCAACGGCTCCGGCATGGCCTGCGTGTACCGGTACCAGTTGAAGACCCGGACCTTGTACGGGCAGTTGTTGGCGCAGTAGCGCGTGCCCACGCACCGGTTGTAGACCTGGCCGTTCAGCCCGTCCGGCGTGTGGTACGCGGCGAAGACCGGGCAGACCGGCTCGCACGGCGCGTTGCCGCAGTGCTGGCACAGCATGGGCACCCGGCGCACGTCCACGTGGCCCGCGTGCTCGGCGTCCACATGGGCGTAGTAGCGCTCGATGCGCATCCAGTGCAGCTCACGGCCCATGGCGGCCTGGTCCTCGCCCACGTAGGCGATGTTGTTCTCTGCCTGGCAGGCGGTGACGCAGGCGCTGCACCCGGTGCACTTGTCCAGGTCGATGGCCATGGCCCACCGCGGGGTGTTCTCCGGGTCGGCGTAGTTGCCGTACAGGAGCCCGGGCAGCGGATAGTCCTCGGGCTCGCCGTCCGTCTCGACGGGCTTGAAGCCGCCCATGAGCTGGAGCTCACCGATGGGCCCTTCGCCGTGCCCGCCCTCGCCCTCTTCGGCGTGGCCGAGCGCAGCGAGCGCCACGGCCGGCGCGATCGGCCGACCATGATCGCTGTCCGAGCCGGCGATCGTGACCGGGCGCTTCCAGTCTCCCGTGGGCGTCACCTGCACCCGCGTCGACAGCAGCACCGTGGCACCCGAGGGCACCTCCGTCTCGCCGCCCAGCAGGCGCATGGCGTTGACGCCCTGATTGGTGGCCCAGCGACCGTAGTCCGTGTGCCCCATGCCTGCGGCCAGCGCCACCGTGTCGCGCCGGATGCCGGGGTAGAGCCACACCGGCACGTCCAGCTCCCCGTGCGGGGAGCTCACCCGCACGATGTCGCCGTCCCGCACGCCCAGCTCGTCGGCGGTGGCGGGATGGATCTCCAGCCACGACTGCCACATGAGCTTGGAGATGGGATCCGGCAGCTCGAGCATCCAGGGGCTGTTGGCGTAGCGACCGTCGCCGAAGCGGCCGGACGGGTGGACCGTCAGGATCAGGCCGTCGCCGTCCATCTGGGGCGCATCGAACGACAGGGCCGCGTTGGCCGCCTGCAGCGCCGGAGCGGCCGCGTCCGCCGTGCCACCCCACTGCACGAAGCCCGTCCGCAGCGCTTCGCGCCACGCGGCCTGGAAGTCCCCGCCCCCGCCCTGCGTGGCGTGGAGCTGCGACCATCGGTTCTGCACGAAGGTGCGGTAGTCCGCGGCACCCGGATCCTGGCCCAGCTGGCGCAGGACACCCAGCAGCACGTCTCCGGTGGCGCGACTGTCGAACATCGGGACCGGCCGCATGGCCGGCTGCTGGATGGCCCACAGTCCGGGCCGGGGGTTGGAGTCTCCCCACGATTCCAGGAAGTGCGCGTCCGGCAGGATCAGGTCGCACAGCGCCGACGTCTCGTCGGGCGCGGTCGCGAAGGAGACCCGGAAGCCGGCGGCGCCGAACGCCGCGGCGAAGCCCGCGCCCTCGGGAAGCGCGTAGGCGGGGTTGACGCCCCGTACCAGCACGACGCCGCCCTGGGCGGCGCGCAGGGCCTCCATCATGGCGGCCTGGGAGACCAGCGGGGCGCCCCCGTCGAAGTGGAGCGAGCGGCCGACCGCGCCCGCCACCGCGTTGAGGACCAGGACCGCCAGGTTGGCGGCGGTCGCCCCGCGGTGATGGCCGCCGAGCCCGGGGCCGAGCGCGAGGCCGGGTCCCTCCTCGACGAAGCGGGTGGCCAGCTCTTCGATGGCCTCGGCGGACAGGCCGGAAGCCGCGGCAGCCGACTGCGGATCGTAGGCCCCGAGCAGCGATGCGTACGGGCCCGCGTCCCCGCCGCGGCGCGCGATCACGTTGGCCATGGCCAGCGCGACCACGGCCTCCGAGCCCGGAGCGATGGGGAACCACTCGTCCGCGTTCTGGCCGCTGAGGTTCAGGCGGGAACCCAGGTAGACGAACGTGCCCTTGGTGCCGTGCTCGTCGACGTGGTGCATCTCCATGAAGCCCCGGGTGTTCTCGAGCACGGGGCCGCAGGTGAGCAGGAAGTCGGAGCCGAACGAGAGCAGGAACCGGGCGCTGCCGATGTCGTAGCGGGGCCGGCCGGCGGCGCCGAAGGCGATGCGGGCCGCCTCCTCCAGCGGCGTGTCCTGGATGGGCTCCCAGCCTACGGATCTGCCCCCGACCGCCTGCGTGACCGAGCCGATGAGGCTCGACAGCGACGGCCCCGTGTGCCCGTGGAGGAACAGGACGTTGCTGCCGGCTTCCCGCATACGGGTGGCCAGGAGCTGCTCGGCTTCCTCCCAGGTGATGGGCTGGAGCTGCCCGCCCACGCGCTGCATGGGCCCGGTGAAGCGGTCGGGATTGTAGAGGTGCTGGAGCGCGGCGTGCTCCTGCGAGGTCAGCGCGCCCTCGTTGATCGGGTGCTCGGGGTTGCCCTCGAGCATGACCACGCGTCCTTCGCGGGTGCGGGCCCACAGGCCGTAGCCGTAGGGGGAGTCGCCGTCGACGGTCGCGTACCAGGTCGCGACGCCGGGGGTGATCTCCTCGGGCGGCACCACATAGGGCAGGAGCTTCTCGGCCGACTGGGTGGAGCAGCCGCTCACGGCGGCGCCTGCGCTCCCGACGCCCAGGACCTTCAGGAAGTCCCTTCTCTGTATCCCTTCGCTCATGAAGTCACTCGGTGTCGGGTCGATGCGGGCTCGGGGGAAGGCGGCATCCGGCGCACGGTCAGTAGTGACAGACCGTGCAGTCCGTGGTGACGTCGCGCTCCCGGTGACAGCTCACGCACCACCCCATGTAGAGCGGTTGGTTGACCTCTTCGATCACGCCGATCTCCTGCACCTGGCCGTGGCACTCGGTACAGTCCACGCCCGCGTTCACGTGACGCAGGTGGGGGAAGTGGGCGTGGTCGGAGATCTTGTAGATGCGGGTCCAGGGGATGGACTCACCGCGCTGGTCGTACTCGCGCACCTGCTGGATGGCCGCCTGCGCGGAGGGCGTGCGGCCGTTGATCAGCGTGTGGCACCCGATGCAGGTCTTCACGGGGGGAATGCCCGCGTCCACCGAGCGCTCCGCCGAGAAGTGGCAGTACTGGCAGTCGATCTGGAACGTGCCGGCATGCACGCTGTGGGGAAACGCGATCGGTTGCACGTCGGACGTATAGACCACATCGGACGGGGCCGCCTGCTGATCGCTTCCCTGGACAAAGGCCATGATGGCCAGGGTCAGTGCCCCGCCTCCGGCGAGGACCGTCCACCGCTTTCTCATACGCTCCGATCGCCCCGGCGGGCGGCTGACAAGAGCCGGAAAAGGCTGGGAAAAAGCCGGGCAGAAGTTAGACCGGGTCCGCCGGGGGTGTCAACGCCGCAACCCACTCCCGGGAGAAACCTTTTCCAGGACACGGTGTGTCAAATGGATGCATCCAGTGGAGACCGCCTCCCGCACGCTTCCGCGGCTGGAGCGGGTCGAACATCTCATCGACCAGGTCGAGCGCGTCTTCCACGGTCGGCGGGATACGGTCCGGCTCGCCCTCGTCACGCTCCTGGCCCGTGGCCACCTCCTGGTGGAGGACGTGCCCGGCGTCGGGAAGACCACCCTGGCCCGTGGGTTGGCCCGGGCGCTCGGGCTCGACTTCCAGCGCGTCCAGTTCACGGCCGACCTCCTGCCCTCGGACGTGGTCGGCGTTGCGGTCTTCAACCCGCACACCGCCACCTTCGAGACCCGGCAGGGGCCGATCTTCGCCCACGTGTTGCTGGCGGACGAGATCAACCGGGCCCCGCCCCGCACCCAGAGCGGCCTGCTGCAGGCCATGCAGGAGCGGCAGGCCACCATCGACGGCCGCACGCTCCCGTTGCCCGAGCCCTTCCTGGTGCTGGCGACCCAGAACCCCTTCGAGTCGCACGGGGCCTATCCCCTCCCCGAGAGCCAGCTCGACCGCTTCCTGATGCGGATCACGATCGGCTATCCGGACCCGGAGGCGGAGCGGCGCATCCTGCTGGAGGGTGGAGCCGTCGAGGATCGGCTGGCCCAGCTGCAGCCCATCCTGGACCGGCAGGAGGTCCTGGACCTGCAGCAGCGCGTCGAGGACGTGCACGTGGCGGAGGACATCTCGTCCTACCTGCTGGAGATCGTCCGGCGCACCCGGAGCCACCCGGCCATCGCGCTCGGAGCCAGCCCGCGCGCGGCGGTGGGCCTGCTGGCCGCGGCGCGTGCCTGGGCCCTGGTGGACGGCCGCGACTTCGTGGTCCCCGAAGACGTCCGCCACCTGGCGGTGCCCTGCCTCTCGCACCGGATCCTCGGCAGCGGAGGGCTTCCGGGCGTCGACCGCGAGGCCGTGTCGGGGCTCGAGGAGATCCTGACGGCGGTGCCGGCTCCGCTCTGACGGCGCCCGTGTCCCGCCTCCGGCTTCCGCGCCGGCTCCGCTTCACGCGCGCCGGGACCCTCTTCAGCCTCGGCACGCTGGCGACCGGCGGAGCCGCGATCCACTCCGGCAACAACCTGCTGTTCCTGCTCGTCGGCGGCATGCTGGGCCTGATCGCGGTGAGCGGCTGGCTTTCGGAGCGGGCGCTGCGCGGGCTGCGGGTGGAGCGCGAGCGCGTCCGGCCGGGGCCGGCGGAGGGGCCCATCGAGCTCGCCTACCGGGTCCACAACGCGAAGCGGCGCCTCCCCACCCTGGCCCTGCACCTGCGGGAGGAGGGCATCCGGGGGGACGCCTTCGTGGCCTGGGTGGGACCCGGCACGAGCGCCGAGACGCGCGTCACGGTCCGCTTCGAGCATCGGGGTGCCTACCCGCTCGACCGGCTGACCCTGGAGACGGGCTTCCCGTTCGGCCTCTTCCGCAAGGCGCGCGACGTGCGCCTGGCGGGCGAGATCCTGGTCTGGCCCCGCTTCGTGGAGCTGGAGCTCCCGGCACCCGCCGGCGATCCAGGCCGGCGCTCCGCCGGCACCCACGCCCGCCAGGCCGCCGTGGCCGCGGGCGCGCGCGCGGACTTCCACTCCTTGCGCGAGTATCGACCGGGCGACGACCCCCGTGACATCCACTGGACCTCGTCCGCCCGACGCGGGGAACCCATCATCCGCGAGTTCGAGGGCGAGCGGGACCGGCCCCTGTGGTTGCGGGTGGACACCGGGCGCGCGCCCGGCCCGGAGGCGGAGCGGGCGCTGGAGCGGGCGTGCGCCTTCTCGCGGGCCCTGCACGCGCGTGGAGTCCCCTTCGGCCTCCTGGCCGCCCCCGCGCGCATCGACCCGGGCACGGGCAGCGCCCACCTGGTCCGCGTGCTGGACACCATGGCGCGCGTGCAGTTCGGCGGCGAGGGCAGGGACCCGGTCGCCATCCCACGGCAGGCCGTCACGGGCGCCCCCATCGGGGACGAGATCGTCGACGTGGAGGCGCCGTGACGTTGGCGCGCCTCCACCGTCGTCTGGTGGTCACGGCCGCGCTCTTCGCGCTGCTCTCCTACGCCGGGGGGGTCGGGTTCGTCTGGCCCAGCGGCTGGCTCGCGGCCGCCATCCTGGGCCTGGTCCTGATCTGGCAGCCCGGCCCCGCGCTGGGGCGCCGGGTGGAGCAGGTGTGGCTGCCCATCGCCCTGCTGCTGGTGGCGCGCGCGCTGTTCGAGGCCTTCGTGCTGCGCGGCGACCTCGTCCTCCCGGTGGTGGACCTGCTGCTGCTCCTGCTGGTGGCCGAGGCGCTCCGCCCGCTCGAGACCCCCAACGATGCCCGCCTGTACGCGCTGGTCTTCGCGCTGCTGCTGGCCTCGACGGCGTACCGACCCGGGCCGGTGTTCGCGTTCGCCTTCCTGGGCGGCGCCGTCACCCTGGTCCCCGCCCTGGTGCTCGGGCACCTGGAGCGTGAGGCCCGGCGCCACGGCGGCACCCCGCCCCGTCGTCTTCCCGGGCTGGCCGGCCCCGCGCTGGGCGCCGCCTGCTTCGTGGTGGTCTTCGCCGTGTTCGTCTTCGCGGCCTTCCCGCGGGTCTCGCGGGACTTCCCCGGCCGGGACCCCACCAGCGGGACACCGGTCGCGGGCTTCGCCGATCAGGTGACGCTCGGCACCCACGGCGCCACCATCGGCCCCAATCCCGAGGTGGTGCTCCGGGTGGAATTCCCCGGTGGGGGCCCGCCGCCCGCCTCCGCGCTGTACTGGCGCGGCCGCTCCTACGACCGCTTCGACGGCACCCGCTGGTCGCGCACGCGCGGCCTGCGCCCGGCCGCGGCTCCGCGGGAGTGGTATCGCACGCGCTGGCCCGGTCCGGAGGTCGAGCAACGCATCTACGCCGCCCGCCTCGATTCGCGCGTCCTGCCGGCGCTGCACCCGGTGATGTCCGTCTATTCCACGTCCACCATCAACCCCCTGCTCGACACCGCGGGCGACCTTCTCTACTGGGGGGCCGGCGAGCCGGTCTACACGGCCCTCTCCCGCCTGGAGATCCCCGACGCGGATTCGCTGCGGGTGGCCGACGGACGCTTCGTTCCCGGTGGACGGGCCTTCCTGCAGCTGCCGCCGCTGGAGATCGACATCGTCCGCCTGGCGGACTCGCTAGGCTCCTCCGCGCCCACGCGCTACGACCGGGCCGTGGCGATCCGGGACTGGTTCCACCGCGAGTTCACCTACACGCGCGAGCTGCCGGCCACCGCCCAGCAGGCCACCCTGGAGTACTTCCTCTTCGAGCGACGCGCCGGCCACTGCGAGTACTTCAGCACGGGGATGGTCGTGCTCCTGCGCGCCCTCGGGATCGAGGCCCGGGAGGTCAACGGGTTCCTGGGCGGGGAGTGGAACGGCTTCGGTCGCTACCTGGCCGTCACGCAGAACGAGGCCCACTCGTGGGTGGAGGTGTGGTTCCCCGGGTTCGGGTGGGTGCCGTTCGACCCTACTCCCTCCTCCGTGGCGGGCTCGGCGGTGGGCGCGGGCGCGAACTGGCCCGGGCGGCTGCTCCTGGACGGGCTCCGGCATCGCTGGAACAAGTGGGTGCTCGACTACGGACCGGAGCGTCAGGGCGACCTGCTCGATCGCCTCCGGGGCGAGGAGCCCCCGGTCGAGCCCGGCACCCCCGCACCCCCACGCGGTCCGCAGCGGGCGCCTCTGATCCTGCTGGTCGCCACCGTGGCCGTGATCCT
Organism: Gemmatimonadota bacterium; assembly: GCA_041390125.1. Lineage (NCBI taxonomy): Bacteria > Pseudomonadati > Gemmatimonadota > Gemmatimonadota bacterium. The sequence continues at coordinate 188,345 of JAWKQN010000010.1, forward strand.
CACCTGGATGGTGCTGCAGCGCGGCGGGGGGCCGCGGCTCCGGCCCGAAAGCCGTACCTTCCTGCGCCTGCGCCGCGCGTATGCACGGTCCGGGGTGGAGGGCGCGGACACGCTGGGACCGCAGGCGCTGTCGTCGCGCCTGCAGGCGGAGGCCGCGCCGCACGCCGCGGAAGCCGGCGCACTCCTCGCGCTGTACCAGCGGGTCCGGTGGGGAAGCACGCCTGCACCCGAGGAGCGGGAGCGCTTCCGCATCGGCGTGGCGGCCCTCGTCCGACGGCTCCTGCGGGACCGGTGGCGGCGGCTCTTGCTGCGCCGATCCGGGTAGCAGACGCCCGAACGTCCTCTGGAGGCAGCATGGAAGCGGAATCCGCCCGCCGGACCGAGCGGCAGCACCTGGCCACCGTCAGCTTCGACGGGCGCTTCTGGGACGCCTACCTGGACTTCACGGAGCGGCCGGACAGCGCGGCCTATCGCGCGTTCGTCTCCTTCTCCCAGGCGGACGCGCCCGACGAGGATCCGGTGAACACCACCGTCATCTTCATCGAGCCCAGCCTGGACGACATCCTGCTCAAGGCCCGTTCGTTCTCGGACCACCAGCTCGTGTCGCTGTTGCGGTCGGCGCGGGCGGAGTGAAGGGCGCGCGAAGTCAGAGCAGTCTCGCTCGCGGGTCCGCCGACTCTTCGGGGCGGGGCCGCAGCCTTCGCCGGCTGCGACCCGCCCTTATCGTCTGAGCATCACCTTCACAATGGGGATTCTCGGCACGCCATTGGCGTCTTCTTCGTACCAGTATGCATAGTCCCCACCGGCAACGAAGCGCAGTGGTTGATCCAGCGTCTGAAACCATATCAGTGCGCCCGACTGTGGATCGAGAATCTCGATCCTCGAGTCGTAGTACCGTACGTAGTCGGTGATTCCCGTCATTGGGCGATCGTAGATCCCTCTGATGTCCCCAAGACCTTCGTGGAACTCCTGGTCCGCCACGCGAACGTTGACCCATAGTGCACCCGAGGGGTCGATCCGTACATCCATGATCCCGGGCCGCGGCGGTCGCTCTGGATGCTCCACGTCGATGCCCGGGTCGCGGTGAGGACGAAACCACGGGACGTCACGACGAAGTGTGCGGACGTGCTCCCCAGCAACGGACCACTGATCCAGTCGGTACTCCGTCAAGTTCGCCGACCAGAAGCGCCCGTCATGGAGGTTCGACAACGAGCGCCAGAGAGACTCGTCGTCGGATCTCCGATACTCCGGGTTCTCCGCACCGAAAGACCGCTCCAGGACTCCCTCGGTGTCGATCCTGTGCAGGGGGAATCCTGCTCGCTCGGGAGAGCGGATCACCTCTGCCGTGACCATGCTGCCGTCGGGCAAGCGGAGCAGACCCTGAGACGCCCCCAGCGCGATAGCTCGCGTGGCAACCACATCGAGCGTTGGAGTAACTGTCGTCATCCGACGATTGCCGATGTCGAATACGAGAAGCGAGTCACCCTCTGTCACTTGAAGAAACCGGATGAAGCTGTACTCACCCGGCCCTTGACCGCCTCGACCGATGGCGCCTCGGAATCGGCCCACCGAGTCGAACCTGAGTACGGCGGTCGCGTCCAGCATCGAGGACATATACCACCATCCACGGGAGTCGCGGGCGAGCGAGAAGGGCTCATTGACGCGATCCGCCGAGCGCCCATCCAAGATCACGACTGGCGTCAACTCGATCCGGCAGGTCGTGCAGGACGCCAGATCGCCAGGAATCGTGATCTCCTGGCCAATCAGATCGGATCCTGGTCCGACCAGGATCAGAAGCACCGCTACGTGTAGAGTAACCGGGAGACGTTTCAGCCGGCCCATCGCCCCTCCCTGTTGGGGGGTGACTCCATGCGCATTGCACGATTCGAGGGCATCGGTAGGCGGCGCCCCGCGAATTACGCGGCAACGACGGGGGGACGAACCATTCGGAGGGAAGGACGGGCGTACGTGGACCTCGCGGCCTGTACACCACCTAGGCGCAGATTACCGACCCGAAAGCCGCAGACGCAAGGTCACGCGCTCCAGTCACGCGCTCCGATCCTGCACCCGCCGGCTGTCGGCTACGCCTCCCGCACCCAGCGCCACAGCTCGGGCAACGTGGGTCGCTTCCCCTGCATCAGGATCCCCACGCGGTAGATGCGGCCCGCGATCCAGGCCACGCCCACGATCGCCAGCACCGTCAGCACGATGGACAGCCCGATCTGCCAGAACGGAGCGGTCCCGGACGCGGCGCGCGCGAACATCAGCAGCGGCGTGAAGAGCGGGAAGAGGGACATCCCGGCCAGGAGTGGCGTGTCCCCGGCCCCTTCCAGCGCGGGGATCATCATGACGAAGGGGATGACCAGCATCATGGTGACGGGGAGCTGCAGCTGGCGGGTCTCCTCCTCGGTGCTGCACATGGCACCCACCGCGGCGTAGAGACCGGAGTAGAGCAGGTAGCCCAGCACGAAGAAGACGGTGAACCACACCACGGTCAGCGCCGCGGGAGCGAGGCTGCCCGGCTCGAAGAAGGTCGCCAGCTCGGGCCGGGTTGCGACCAGCATCGGCAGGCCGAACGTGCCGGCCAGCACCACCAGCAGCACCCACACCGCGATCTGCGTGAGGCCCACCAGGCCCACCCCCACGATCTTGCCCAGCATGAGCTGCCAGGGCCGCACGGCGCTCACGACGATCTCCGCCATGCGTGAGGTCTTCTCCTCCAGCACCGCCTGCATGACGAAGACGCCGTAGAGGAGCAGCGCGAAGTAGAGGAAGAAGGCGCCCACCAGCGTGAAGCCGGTCCGCAGCTCGCGCTCGTTCTCGCTCAGCTCCTGGTCCACGGAACGGAACTCCAGGTCGCCGCCGCGCACCAGCCGCGCAACGTCCTCGGTGTCGGTGTCGGCGCCGAAGCGCTGCTCGATCACCGCACGCGTGATGGCCGACTGCAGCGCGATGCGCCGCACGGTGCCCGGGCTGTCCTCGCCGACGAGCGTGGCCTCACCGCGCGTCAGGGTGGCGTCGTCCAGGATCAGGTACGAGCCGATGTCACCGCCCCGCACCATGTCGTCCAGCCCCTGGGTGTCGCCCGCCTCGGCAGGGACGACGGTGTAGTCGGCGTCCGTCAGCGCGGCGGTGACCGGGTCCATCAACACGCCGGTGCGGTCCAGCACCGCGATGCGGGTGCGCCCTTCGGAGCTGCGCGCCGCCATGAAGCCGCTGCCGAAGATGAGCGCGATGATCAGCAGAGGGCCCCCGATGGTGGCCAACAGGAAGGACCGCTTGCGCACCCGTTCCAGGTACTCGCGCTTGAGCACGCTCCAGACGGCGTTCACGAGACCACCTCCTGGCCGCGTCGGCCGGCGTGCTTGACGAAGATCTCGTGCAGGCGCGGCTCCACCCGTTCGAAGCGGTGCATCACCACGTGGTCGGCGACGGCGCGCCGCAGCAGCGCCTGGGCATCGGCGCCATCGCGCAGAAGCAGGTGCACGCCGTCATCGCGCGTGCGCTCGATGGAGAGGACCTCGGAGCCGCGCTCGATCCAGTCGTCGGAGCCTTCGTACTCGACGGCGATGACGCCACGGGACTCGGCCCGCTTGATCGAGCGCAGGTCGCCGTCGAGCACCTTCTGCGAATGCGAGATCAGGCACACCGCGTCGCACATGCGCTCGGCCTGCTCCATCAAGTGGGTGGAGAAGAGGATGGTGGTCCCCTTCTGCTTGTAGTCGAGGACGATGCTCTCCAGGACGTCCTGGTTGATGGGATCCAGCCCGCTGAAGGGCTCGTCCAGGATCAGCAGCTCGGGCTCGTGCACCACGGTGCCGATGAACTGGACCTTCTGCTGCATCCCCTTGGAGAGATCCTCCACCCGCTTCCCGGCCCAGGCGCCGAGCTCGAGCCGGTCGATCCAGGTCCGCGCCCGCCGGCGGGCCTCCCGGGCGTCCACGCCCCGGATCTCGCCCAGGAAGACGATGACGTCCTCCACCTTCATCTTCCGGTAGAGGCCCCGCTCCTCCGGGAGGTAGCCCACCCGCTTGCGGCGGGGCTCGTCCGGGTCGCCGCCGAACAGGGTCACCCGGCCCCGGTCGGGGAGCAGGATGCCCATGATCATCCGGATGCTGGTGGTCTTGCCGGAGCCGTTGGGACCGAGCAGGCCGTAGACCGCACCCCGGGGCACGGCCAGGCTCAGATCGGCCACCGCCGTGTGCTTCCCGAACTGCTTCCACACCCCCTCCAACTGGATCGCCAGGTCCATACCGCCTCTTCGGTTCGGGGAGGAATCCCGGGTGCTACGGCCCGGGTCCGGGGATTCTTCAGATGTGCGGGGCCACACGGGCCGCCCCGCGCCGGCCCGCGCCCGTGAGTGTTGCGGCAACGCAACGAACCTGGCCCCTCAGCTTGCCGGCAGGGGCCGAAAACCCTTAGATTTCAACGATTCTCAGGCATCCGAGGAGGCTCGATGGCGATCTATCGTACGCTCTACTACGGCGATGTGAACATCGGCGTGGGGGGTCGGATCACGATCCCGCAGGAGATGCGAGACGACCTCCGTCTGGAGGAGGGGGACGTGTTGACCGTCCGGGTCGAGGAGACCCCGAAGGGCGTCCGCCAGATGGTCTTGTGGCGGGCGGAGCAGCAGGCGGAAGAGGAGTAGCATCCGTCCGGGAAGGCGCTTCAGCCTTCCAGATCCACCAGGTCCAACAGCGGTTCGAGCGATCCGCTCCCGTCGTGGTGCCACCATGCCGGGGGCCACGGGAGATCGGCCAGCGTGGTGACCCTCAGGGCTCCCGCGCGGGCGGCCCGCTCGGCCCAGGCATCCCGCCATTCCGGCCCCGCTTCCAGAGCGACGCTCTGAAGGTGGGGCCGGAGCGCGTCCACCTCCGTGAAGGCGGTCTCGAGGTCCGGCACCGGTCGCAGGGCCACGACCCGGCCGTCCGGGAGGGCTCCGACGTCGCCCAGGACCACGCAGCCCGCCGCGCCCGCATCCCACACCTGCACGGCCTCGCCCGCGGCGGAGCGCATCTGGAGCGTGCTGATCCACTGGCGGCGCAGCGCCGCGCCGCCCAGGTCCTCGGGAGGCGGGAGCCGGCCGCCCCACGTCCTCAAGGCCTCCGCCACCCGGGGCCCCAGTCGGGCGCACCGATCGCCGTCGGGGTCCTCGACCCAGGCCTGGTAGGCGGACACGCACCCGCGCCGCTCGAACGTGCCGACCGCTGCAGCCAGCGCCTCGGCCACCGGGTCCGCATCCGCCCGCTCCGCGTCCAGCACGGCCACGCTCACGCGGTGGGGATACTCCACCAGCCGGGCGTGGACGGGGGCGCTGCGGCGCACGGCCGCGATGGTCCGGTCGTCGCCGTAGACCACCACCGTGCGCGGCCGGGTGGGCCACGGGTCGAGCGCGCCCCCGGGCCAGTAGACCACGGCGCAGGTCGCGGCCAGGGCGGGATCGAGCTCGGCCAACGCCCGGTGGAACAGGACGGGAAGGACCACGTCCCCCGCGCCCGGCTTGACCACCAGGGCGCTCCCGACCAGGAGGCCCCGGATCAGCGACGTGGTCGTGACGCCGGGCACGCTGCCCGACCCCACGTGCAGGGCCGGAGAGCGGGGCAGAGCCCGCACCTGGCGGGGCCCGTCCGGGACGAAGCGCTCCAGCACGCTGGGATCGCCCAGCTCGGCTTCGAGGTGCAGCAACAGCCGGTCGGTGGTCCAGTCGCGCGCCATGCCATCCAGCACGTGTGCGGCCATCTCCACGGACAGGCCCGATCGCCCGGGGAGGGCGTCCAGGGCCTGGGCGCGCAACGGGTCGGCCGGATCCAGGAAGCGCTGGCCCACCCGACCGAGGACCTCGGCGGTCTCGGCCGCGGGACGGACGCCACGCTCGACGCGCGCCTCCTCGAGACGGCCGAGCAGCGCGTTCAGCCACGGCGCGGTGACCTGCAGGAAGCCGAGCGTGCCCTCGCTGCGCCGGGCGGGCAGGGAGACGTCGGGCGGTAGCGACCACGCGTCGAACGGCTCAGACACGGTGCACCTGCGCCCGCTCGATCTCCTCGAACGTGAGCGAGCACCCGCGCAGCTCGGCGCCGGTGGCCCGCCCCAGCAGCTCGAACCCGTCCGCCCGGGCCACGCCCAGGTCCTCGGTCAGCACCGCGGAGACGGAGTGCAGGTTGGCGAGATCATGATGGGCGAGCACGCCCGTCACACCCGCCGGCTGCTCCCGGAGCGTGTCCGGGTCCAGCACGCGGGTGCGGACCCAGGGCGGCCCCTGGAACACGCCGCGGACCGCGCCTCCGGTCCGCAGCACGGGATCGTAGAACTGCGACAGCAGCTCGGTCATGCCGTATTCGGCCACGATGTGGGTCGCGGGGATGCCCAACCGATCCTCCACCGCGGCGCGCAGCGCGTCCCGGCTCACCGCGGCGCGGCGCCCCTTGAAGCCGCCCGTCTCCATCAGCCGGGACCCGGCCGGAAGTCCTACGCGCACGTCGCGCCGGTCCAGGTGCTCGAGTGCGGCTGCCAGGGCGAACGCGGTGGTGAAGATCAGCACCGGACGTTCCGCCTCCACGGCGTGCGCCAGCGCCTCCTCCCAGGCTCGACCGTCGAGACCCCCGGCCGCGTCCACCAGCCGCGCACCGCCGGGGGCGCACAGCGCTTCCTCCACCGTGGCGCCCATGTGGCTCAGCGACGAATCGGGCAGCTCCTCGGACGAGGGCACGAGCCGCAGCAGCGGCAGGCGGGCGCCGTCCGGCAGCACCCAGTGCCGGAACGCACTCCGCAGCGACGCGTGGTACAGCTCCACGTCCTGGACCACGTGGGTGCCGCGGCGCTCTCCCGCCGTGGTCCCGCTGGTGCGGAAGGTGACGGCCGCGGGCGCAGGAGCACCGCACACGAGCGGCAGCGCCTTGAAGGCCGTGGTGGGCACCAGGGGCACGTCCGTCCAGTGTCGCACGGACGCGGGTGTGCGGCCCTGGGAGAGGGCGTACGCGCGGTACGGCGCGTTGTGCGCGTGCTGGTGCTCGAACACCCGCAGGGCCAGCGCGTCGAAGGCTCCGTCCGGGAGCGGTGTGTCGGCACCGCGGGCGAAGAGCGCCTTCAGCTCGCGGGCCAGCGCTTCGCTCACCGGGCCGCCGCCGCCCCGCGCACGGCGCGTCCCGCCAACGAGCCGGTGTGCTCGCCGTCCCGGAGGGTGATCACGCCGTTGACGATCACGAGCGGGATGCCGACCGGATACTGGTGGGGGTCCTCGAAGGTGGCGCCGTCCATGACCGTGTCCGGGTCGAACGCGACCAGGTCGGCGTAGAAGCCGGGCTCCAACTGGCCGCGCTCGGAGATGCGCAGCTTGCGCGCGGGCATCGACGTCATCTTGCGCACCGCGCTCTCCAGCGTCAGCGCCCGCCGCTCGCGCACATAGTAGCCCAGCACGCGGGGGAAGCTGCCGTACGTGCGCGGATGGGGCGAGGAGCGCGACAGCACTCCGTAGGGCGCGTAGCTCCCACCGTCGGAGCAGATCATGCCCAGCGGGTGCGCGAGGAGCTTCTCCGTGTTCTCCTCGGACATGCCGAAGCCGATCATGCTCACGCTCCCGCCGTTGTCGCGCAGGAGCTCCACCGTGAGCTGATAGGGATCGACGCCCGCGGCCTGTGCGGCCTTGCCCAGCCGCTGTCCCCGCAGGTTGCCGTACTTCGCGGAGTTGGCCGAGACGATCTGCACGGCGTCCCACGAACCCAGCATCGCGATCTTGTCGCGCGCCGCCCGCTCCAGCGCCTCCTTCTCCCCGGCGGCCACCAGCCGGTCCAGGAAGGCGCGCGTGCCGCCGGAGCGCATGGAGGCGGGAAACAGGTTTTGCAGCCCCGTCTGGTAGGCGACGTACGGATAGCGGTCGAAGTGGACGTCCACCCCCGAGGCGCCCGCGTGGCGCAGCATGTCGAGCGCGGCGTCCGCCTTCCACCAGTTGCGCTCGCCCATGGCCTTCAGGTGCGACACCTGCACCGGCACACCGGCCCGCAGCCCGATCTGGATGCATTCCTCCAGCGCGGCGAGGACGCGGTCGTCCTCGTTGCGCATGTGGCTGGCGTAGGGATAGCCGGTTCCCTTCAGCTCGGAGGCGAGCTCGGCGATCTCCTCCGCGGGGGCGAAGCTGCCCGGTGTGTACTCCAGCCCGGACGACAGCCCCACGGCTCCGCCCGCCACCGCTTCGCGGACGAGCTGACGCATGAGGCGGATCTCACCGTCGTTGGCAGGCCGGTCCCGGAAGCCCACCACGTGGCCCCGGATGGTGCCCTGCCCCACCATGGTGGCCACGTTCACGGCCGGCCGTAGCCGGTCGATGGCGTCCAGGAAGCCTCCCACGTCGGAGAAGTCGGCCAGCGCGCCGTAGCTCTCGCGGATCCGGGTGCGCTCCGCGGCCGACCAGGGCCCCATGGAGCCGCCATCCTGCCCCGTGACCTCCAGCGTCACGCCCTGCCGGATGCGACTCTCCGCCTTGGGGTTGGTGAAGAGCGACAGGTCGGCGTGCGAGTGGATGTCCACGAAGCCCGGCGCCAGCACCAGGCCCCGCAGGTCGATCTCCTCCGAGCCCCGTCCGTCCACCCGACCCACGGCCTCGATGCGGTCCCCGGTGACGGCCACGTCCCCTTCATAGGCCGCGCGCCCCGTGCCGTCCACCAGCGTGGCGTTGCGCAGCACCAGGTCGGCGCGCGGCCGGCGCGGCACGAACGGCGCACCCGGCAGGCCCACCAGGGCGCCGGCGCCCAGCACGGTGCTGCGCTCCACGAACTCCCGCCGCTTCAATGCCCCTCCTCGTGCCTGCGCCGCATCTCGTCTCCCACGATCACAGCCCGCCCGAGCGGCGGACCCGCCCCGGCTCGATCCCGCCGGTCTCCAGGATCTTCATCTGCAGGCGCGCGGACTCCTCGTCCACGAACTCCGTGACCCGCTGCAGCCGCTCCCGCGCCTCCTCGTAGGCGTCCGCGGGAAAATCGCTGCCCTCGGCATGGCGGATGGATCCCGCCACCGCGTCCAGCTCGCGCTCCACCTTCTCCACGGCGCGCCGCAGTCGGGCCAGCGCGCGGCGCGCTTCCTTCTCGGCACCCGCGCTCATCCCTGCCTCGCCTGCTGGAACGCATCCTGCGGGATCGGGAGCGTGCGCACGCGCACCCCGGTCAGGGCGAAGAGCGCGTTCGTCACCGCCGGCGCGATCGGCGGCGTGCCGGGCTCGCCGACTCCGCCAGGCGCTTCGTTCGATTCCAGGATATGCACGTCGATCTCGGGCATCTCGCGCAGCCGCAGCGCGTCGAAGTCGTCGAAGTTGCTCTGCACCACCCGGCCGTCCTCCAGCGTGATGGCCTCGTGCAGAGCGGCGGAAAGGCCATACACGATGGCGCCTTCCATCTGGGCGCGCACCGTGTCGGGATTGACGTAGCGCCCGCAGTCCACGACGCACCACACCTTGTGCACCACGGGGCGGGCCGCATCGTCCAGGGACACCTCCGCCACCTGGGCCACATAGCTGCCGAAGCACTCGGCCACCGCGATGCCGTGCGCCCGGCCGGCCGGCACCCCCACGCCGTAGCGCGCCCGTTCGGCCACCGACGCCAGCACGCCCACATGGCGCGGGTGCTCCGCGGCCAGTTGGCGGCGATAGAGATACGGGTCCTTCCCGGCCGCATGCGCCAGCTCGTCGATGAAGCTCTCGGTGTGGAAGGCGTTGTGGGAGCTGCCCACGGAACGCCACCAGCCCACCGGGACCGAGGCGTCGGCTTCCGCCCACTCCACCTTCCGGTTCGGCACGTGGTAGGGCAGGTTGGCCGCGCCCTCGACCGCCGTGAAGTCCACGCGTCCCTCCGGCAACGGCCGCCCGCGCCCGATGATGGACGCGCACACGATGCGGTTGCTCCAGGCGACCGGCTCACCACGTGCGTCCAGGGCCGCGCGGAAGCGGCTGGTGGCAGCCGGGCGGTAGAAATCGTGCTGCATGTCCTCTTCGCGGGTCCACGTGGTCAGCACCGGCACGCCGGCCTGCATGGCCACCTCCACCGCGTCGGTGACGAAGTCGTCCTCGCCGCGGCGACCGAACCCGCCGCCCAGGAACGTGATGTGGGCCGTCACGGCCTCTTCGGGCAATCCCGTCAGACGGGCCGCCGTGCTGCGGGCGCCTCCCGGGTTCTGCGTGGGCACCCACAGCTCGCACGCGTCTTCCCGCACATGCACGGCGCAGTTCATGGGCTCCATGCAGGCATGCGCGAGGTAGGGCACCGAGTAGGTGGCCTCGATGACCCGTTCCGCGCGCGCCAGCACGCCTTCGGCATCTCCTTGGTCCTCCGACACGCGGACCGGGCCGTCCCGCAGCTTGACCGCATGCTCGTCGGCGATGCTGGCGCTGCTGCCCCGGAATCCGCCCACCCACTCCACCTCCAGCGCGCGAGCGCCCTGGAAGGCGGCCCAGGTGTGGTCGGCCACCACCGCCACGCCGTTGCTCACGCGGAAGACGTCCACCACGCCGGGCACGGCCCGGGCGGCCGCGTCGTCCACGCGACCCACCGTGCCGCCGAAGTGGGGGCAGTGGACCACGGTCGCGAACTTCATCCCGGGCACACGCGTGTCGATCCCGAAGCGGGCTTCGCCGGTGACCTTGGCGCGCGTGTCCGTGCGCGGCACCGGCGTCCCGATGATCCGGAAGTCCGCAGGATCCTTGAGCGGGGGCTCGGCGGGCACCGGCAGCGCCGCGGCCTCCTCCGCCAGGTCTCCATAGGCGAGGGCACGGCCGTCCGGATGCAGCACGCGGCCCGGCCCGGTCCGGAGCGTGGAGGCGTCCACCCCCCACCGCCGCGCCGCGGCCTCGACCAGCATGGCGCGCGCGGAGGCGCCCGCACGGCGCATCTCCTCCCAACCGTTGCGGATGGAGCCGCTCCCGGCCGTCATCTGCCGGCCGAGCGCCGGATCGGCGACCGGCCGCACGATCTCCAACCGGTCCCATTCCGCGTCCAGCTCGTCCGCGATGATCATGGGCAACGCCGTGTCGATGCCCTGACCCATCTCCACGTGCTTGATCCAGATGCGCACGAGCCCGTTCGGCTCGACGGCCACGAAGGCGTTGGGCTTGAAGACCTCGGCGGCCACGGCCGCCTCGAGCCCACGCTGGCCGAACGGCACATGCACGCCGAGCGCGAGCCCGGCGCTGGCCGTTCCGGTCCACTTCACGAAGTCGCGGCGGGAGACGCGTTGCACGCTCATCGGCCGGCCTCCTGCTGGGTCAGGGCCTCGGAGGCGCGGTGGATGGCGCGGCGGATGCGCGTGTAGGTGCCGCAGCGGCACAGGTTCCCGGACATGGCCCCGTCGATGTCGCCGTCCGTGGGCCGCGGCGTGCGGGCCAGCAGGGAGGCCGCCGCCATGATCTGCCCGGGCTGGCAGTAGCCGCACTGCGGCACCTCTTCCGCGATCCAGGCCTCCTGGAGCGCGTGCAGACCGTCCTCGGACAAGCTCTCGATGGTGGTGACCTCCCGGCCCTCGGCCCGGGAGACCTCGGTCACGCACGCCCGCGTGCCCCGCCCGTCGAGCTGGACCGTGCAGGCCCCACAGCGCGCCACCCCGCACCCGTACTTGGTGCCGGTCAGCCCGAGCACGTCACGCAGCACCCAGAGCAGGGGCGTGTCGTCGGCCACGTCCACGGTGACGGGCCGTCCGTTGACGGAGAAGCGGACGGGCATAGGGACCTCCGGTAGGAGAAGCGGGGCGGATAGTACCTTACCCGGGACGCCGGGGTCCGGCCATCGCGGCATCGGCCGACCTTGCCTGGAGGAACGAAGCGCCCACTTTGGGCCGCTTGGCTTCATCACCTCCCCCCCCGATCCGGAGGTCAGGATGACGGTCGCCCTTCGCGTGGTGAAGTGGGTCCTGGGTCTGGTCCTGCTGTTCGCCCTCACGTTGATCCTCATCGGCTCCTTCCGGCTCTCGCGCCCGGTCGAGGTCGCCGCCCACGAGGTGCCTCCGCCGGCCAGCGATCCGGTGCGGATCGCGGAGGGTCGCCGGCTCGCCGACGCCTTCGCCTGCACGGAGTGCCACGGTCCCGGGCTCGAGGGCACGAACTTCCTGGAGGGCGGGCCGTTCATGATGCTCCCGGCCCCCGACCTCACCGGAGCACGCTTCACGGCGGAGCAGTTGGAGCGGTCCATCCGCCACGGGATCGGCGCGGATGGTCGCGTCCTCGTCATCATGCCCAGCGAGGCCTTCGTGGGCATGTCGGACGCGGACCTGGGCGCGCTGGTCGGCTACATCGAGTCGCTCCCGGCGCGGAACTCGCTGCTCATCGAGCGATCCATCGGCCCGATCGGCCGGGCCGTCTCCGCCTTCCAGGCGCCGGTGCTGCAGCCGGCGCGCCGGATCGAACAGGCCACCACGCACGCGGCCACCCACGACGGGGCCGTGGCGCGCTTCGGCTCGCTCTGCAGCACCTGCCATGGGGCCGACTACGGCGGACAGCCCTTCGCGGCCGAGCAACCGCTCTGGGCACCCAACCTCACCGGCCACGCCACGGGCGCGTCCTCGTGGAGCCTGGAGCAGTTCTCCACGGCCGTGCGGCAGGGACGCACACCGGACGGGCGCACGCTGGATTCGGCCAACATGCCCTGGAAGGGGTTCTCCCATCTGACGGACGACGAGGTGCGCGAGATCTGGGAGTTCCTGCGGTCCCTCCCGCCCGTCGACCGGCCGCGCCCCGCGGACATGTGACGCGCCGGGCGGTTCCACCCGCTGGCCCTTTGCATTAGACCTTGAGGGTGAGCGACCCCACCGAACGCATCGATCTCGCCGTCGTCGGAGCCGGCCCCTGCGGCATCGCCGCGGGGGCCGCCGCCCGCACGGCCGGCCTGGCCTGCACGCTCTTCGACAAGGGCGCGGTGACCAGCTCGCTGCTGCACTACCCGTACTACATGACGTTCTTCTCCACGGCCGTCATGCTCGAGGTCGGGGGCGTGCCCTTCACCATCCCCGAGCCCAAGCCCACCCGCCGGGAAGCGATCGCATACTACCGGCACGTGGTGCGGCACTTCGACCTGGACGTCCATCAGTACGAGGCCGTCCAGTCCATCGAACGGAGCGGTGGGGAGTTCACGCTCACGACCGCCACGCACACGGGCGAGGAGCGCGCCTACCGCGCAGGCGCGGTGGCGGTGGCCACGGGCGGCTTCCACGAACCCAACTTCCTCGGCGTGCCGGGCGAGGACCTGCCCAAGGTCAAGCACTACTACCACGAGCCCTACCCCTACTACGACCAGGACGTCGTGGTGGTGGGCGGCGGGAACTCCGCGGTCGAAGCGGCGCTCGAGCTGTACCGCAACGGCACGCGCGTGACGCTGGTGCACTTCGCCGAGACCATCGACAAGGGCGTCAAGCCCTGGGTGGTCCCCGACATCACCAACCGCCTGAAGAACGGGGAGATCGTCCCGCGCTTCTCCGCGCGGCTCGTCGAGATCCTGCCCCGCTCGGTGCTGATCCGCCACGAGGGGTCACGCCGGGTCGAGGAGATCGACAACGACTGGGTGCTGGCCATGACGGGCTGGCGCGCCAACCCACGCCTGCTCCGCTCCCTCGGGGTGGAGATCGACACCGCCACCGGCATCCCTGCGCACGATCCCACCACCATGCGCACCAACGTGGACGGGGTCTACATCGCGGGAGTGATCGCGGCCGGGCACAACGCCAACAAGATCTTCATCGAGAACGGCCGCGAGCACGGCGGTCGGATCGTGCAGGACCTGCTGGCGCAGCGGGGCTGAGCGGCTCCGCGCCGGACCGTCGCGACCGGGATCGGTCCCCCCGCCGCACACCGGGCTGAGCAGCCCACCCCGTACCGTCAGGTCACGTCAGGCGCCAGCACCGCTTCGGGTCCGCTCGGCGTGCCCACCCTCACGGCCTGACCGGGCTCCACCTCCCGCCGCACGTACCCGAGCGCAATCGTCTGACCGAATCCGGGAGAGCGCACCGCGCTCGTGATCTCGCCCACCGCACGCTCGCCGTCGAACGTGTGCAGCGGCGTGCCCGCTTCGGGCACGTCCGCGTCACCCAGCAGCAGCAAGCGCAGGTGCCGGTTCACGTGGCCGCGGTCACGGATGCGTACGATGACTTCCTGGCCGGTGTAGCAGCCCTTGGCATGATCGATGGCGCGCGCGCCCAGACCCGCTTCGATGGGGATGGTGTCGGGGCCCATGTCCACGCCGAATAGAGGCCGGCGTGCTTCGATGCGCAGGGTCTCCCAGACCGCTCCGTCCGCGGCCACCGCGCCGGCGGCGCGCAGGGCCTCTTCGACGGGGGCCATCACGTCGGCTGCTCCGACGAGCTCGAAGCCGTCGCCGCCCAGATCCGGGGGCCGGAACAGCACCAGCCCTCCGTCGGCGAAGCACGCCCTGGTCTCAGGGAGCTCCGTCAGCCGCTCGGATTCCACGCCCACGTGGGCGGCCAGCACGCGCGCCGCGTCCGGGCCTACCACCGCACGCCGCACGACGTCCGTCACCGGGGTGACCCGCGCGAGTCTCGGGGGCAGCACCTTCGCCAGGTGGGCGCGCAGCGGCTCCTCGCCCGTCGCGGGCACATCCATCCAGAACGCTTCGGCTTCACCGGGCAGGCGGATGAGCACCAGGTCGGAGACGATCCGTCCCTTGGGCGTGAGCAGCGTGGAGTACGCGGCCTCCGACCAGGTCGCTCCGGCGCCCGTGTGGGCGGGACCCGGGATACGACCGGTGACCACGCCCTTGAGCATCGCCGCGGGCGACTTGCCATCCACACGCAGCAGGGGCCGCGCGCCCCGATCGAACCACGCCAGCCCCTGTCGGGCCGCGTGATCGGCGGCGGTGGGTGCCGAAGACGTGGAGCTCATCGGTTCAGCGCGCGCCGGGACCGTAGAGACGGCGGCGCAGACGCGTGACGACCTCGCCCACGTGCTCGCCGTCGCGCGCGTCGGGCGCGGCGGTCAGATACGCCTCCAGATGCTCCAGCGCTTCCACGTGTCGACCCAGGCGCGCCAGCACCATGCCCCGGTCGCGCACCTCGCCCCGCAGCGTGGGCCGCAGGAGCAGGATGCGCTCGATGGCCGCGAGCGCGCGCGGCAGGTCGTTCACCTTGAGGTAGATGGCCTTGAGGTTGGTCAGCAGCCGGATCAGCATGTCGCGCCGCGACGCTTCGCGCAGGAAGCGGTCCTGCATGCGCACGACGCCGCCGTACACGCGATCGAGGATCTGCTGCGCCTCTTCCTCGAAGCTCGCCGTCCCGTGGAAGGGATCGATCAGCAGGCGGATCTCCTCGCCCTGCCACCGCACGAGGAAGTGGCCGGGGAAGTTGACGCCCACCAGAGGCAGGTCGAGCCGCCACCCCACCTCGAGCGTGAGGATGCCGAGCGAGAGCGGGATGCCGAGCCCCCGGTCCAGCACGTCGTTCAGGAAGGAGTTGCGGGGATCGTAGTAGGCTTCGCGATTGCCGGTGAAGCCCCGCCGCCGGAACAGGTGGTCGACCAGCTCCTGCATGACGATCAGCTCGGCGGTCTCTCCGTTCAGCCGGTCGCGGATCTCCTCTGCCAGGAGGTCGAGCCGGCCCAGATACCGCTCGATCGGGAGCTGGGAATACTCCTCCACCGCCACGAGCAACGCCGCCCGGGCCAGGTCGATGTCCTGGTCCGGCCGGGCCACCTCGGCGCGCAACCGATGTCGGGGCGTTCCCACGGGAAAGCTCATGGATTCGTCCACCGCAGCTACCATGCCCATCTCGAAGACATCCTCGGGACGTGGGGGCCTGGAGCGGGCGGCGGGCGGGGGCGTCCCACGCCTGGAGCGACCTGCTAGATTGGCCCCCGGAATCCGAGGGGCCTATGCGTACACTCCTTCCACTTCTTGTTTCCGCCACCCTGTTCGCCTGCGCGGACACGGAGCGGGCCGATGCCCCGGGCGCGGGTCCGGCCACCGATCCGTATGTGCAGGCCGCGCTTGAGGGTGTGCGGGAGGCACACGACCCGCACGGCGTATGGGCCTCGCTGCGGTACGCCGCCTTCGACCGCGTCGTGGGAGACGGCGACACCGGGGGGAGCGCCGTCCGGTGGGATCGTCAGGAGGGCCGGGCGCGCGTGGAGCTCACGGTGGACGGAGAGCTGGTCCTGGCGTTGTTCGACCGGGACGGGGACGCGGAAGGCCAGGTGTGGCGGAACGGCACCGCGCTGGCCGGCGACAGCGCCCGGGTGTGGGTGGAACGCGCGCGCGCATTGCACGATGCGGCGATCCAGGATCTCTTCCTGCCGTTCCTGTTGACCGGCGATGCCGCGGTCGTGCGCGCGGCGCCCGAGGCCGCCGCCGACGGGACCCGGGCCCTGGACGCCGTGCTGCCCGGCTCGGCGACCACGCTCCGCGTCCTGGTCGCGGACGGGCGCGGGATCGTGGGAACCGCATCCGTCGCGGAGCCGGCGGAGGTCGCCCGGTGGACGCGCGTCGAGCAGGTGGCGGGCGTACGGCTGGCGACGGAGCGGATGCCTGCGGACGGCCCCGCCGTCCGCTATGAGAACGTCGAGCTCGCAGTGGAGGCGCCTCCCGGTGCGTTCGATCCCCCCGGCGCGCTGCGCCGGCCATGATCGCGCACGGACGCGCCGCGAGGTGCATTCCGCGGCAGAACCAGCCCGCGCGACCCGCGGGATTTGAGGACGCCGTACACAACGAGGAGGACCATGTCCGACGAGCCCCGTGACCAACGGCCGAGGCTCCTGCTGACCCAGTTGTCGCACGGCGCCGGCTGAGCCTGCAAGCTCGGGATGTCCGAGCTGACGCAGGTCTTGCGTCAACTGCTTCCGGTCGAGGATCCCAACGCACTGGTCGACGCGTCGACCCGTGACGACGCGGCCGTGTATCGTCTGAGCGACGATCGCGCCGTGGTGGTCACGGTGGACTTCTTCACGCCCGTCGTCGACGATCCCTACGATTTCGGACGCATCGGCGCGGCCAATGCGCTGTCGGACCTCTACGCCATGGGGGCCCGCCCGCTGTTCGGGCTCAACCTGGTGGGCTTCCCCCGTCAGCACCTGGACAGCGGCGTGCTGGAGGACATCGTGCGCGGCGGCGCCACCGTCGCGGCCGAAGCCGGCATTCCCGTCCTGGGCGGCCACTCCATCGACGATCCCGAGCCCAAGTTCGGGATGGTGGCGGTCGGCGAGGTGCATCCCGACCGCGTGGTCACCAACCGGGGTGCGCGTCCCGGAGACGTGCTCGTGCTCACCAAGCCGTTGGGGAGCGGGGTGATCGCCACGGCCATCAAGGCCGGAGCGGCCCCGCCGTCGGTGGTGGAGGCGGCCGTCCGGTGGATGACCACCCTGAACCGCGGAGCCGCCGACGCCATGCTGGCGGCCGGCGCGCGCGCCGCCACCGACGTGACCGGCTACGGTCTGCTCGGCCATCTGCGCAATCTGCTCACCGCCTCCGGTGTGGCGGCCGAGCTGGTAGGGGCGTCCATCCCGCTGATGGAGGGGGCGTCCGCGCTGGTGTCCGAAGGCCACATCCCGGGTGGATCAAAGCGCAATCGCTCCGATCTCGAGCGCGACGTCGCGTTCGTGGGGGCGGTACCGGAGTCGCTGCGCATGCTGCTCTTCGACGCGCAGACGTCGGGAGGGCTCCTGGTCGCGCTCGCCCCCGAGCACATCGAGGCCTTCCAGGCCGCCGTGCCCGCGGCGGCCGTGATCGGGCGCATCGTGGACGGGGAGCCCGGCACGGCCCGCGTGCTCGCGACGGACGGCGCCGCACGCGCATAGGCGCGCGCGCGGACGGGCCGTGCGCCCGCCGATCGGACGCGCTCGGCGCGCGCGACCCCTTCGCGTCCGACCCCCGAACGCAGGACACCCCGTGCGATCGGAATCGCACGGGGCGCCAGGTACCCCGGAGGAATCGAGGTTACCGTCTCACTCGGTCACGAACCGGTCGTCCAGCGGTCCGAAGTCGAGCGAGATCTCCTGCGGCTCACCAGTTGAGCGGCTTCTGCCACCCGAAGTTCACCGTCCAGTTCTGCTGCAGCTGCGGACCGTCGAGGCTTTCGCTCACCGGGAACACTGCTTCCACCCCGACGCGGTGTCCGGCCAGCGGTCCGTTCTGCAGATTCAGGTTCAGTCCCAGCGGCAGATCGAGACGCGAGCCGCCGACGAGGTCCGGGAAGACGGACGGATCCTGGATGAGCGCGACGGCCGCGTCCAGCGCGGGATCGGAGCCCGAGATCGCGTCCCACTTCTGCCACACCATGCGCGCGGAGAAGCTGAGCTGATCGTTGATCGGGAACGCGAACCAGCTCGTGACCTCGACGCGATTGCCGAGGGTGTAGCCGGAATCGTTCTCGCTCGTCCGGATGACGCCACGGCCCTGGAAGCCCACGGAACCGTACTGGTTCATGGCCTGGAAGGTCAGCGACGGCAGCAGGTCGAACGTGCCGGACCCGAGCTGCATCGAGTACGGAAGCCGACCCGACCCGAAAGCGCTCTGGCCGTCCTCTTCGATGGAGCCGGTGGGCACGGAGACGGCACCGCCGACGTGCGCCTTGTACGGGCCCACCTCGTAGACGTTGAAGAGCGCGCCGACCTCGATGTCCCCGATGCCGCTGGTGGACGTGGAGAAGAGGTCGAGCTGCCGCGTCACCTGGTCCATGTTGCGCTGGACGAAGGGCACGGTGGCCATGAGCGTCAGGTACTGCATGGGTGCGATCTGCACACCCACGCGGTGCACCTGCTCGGTCATGTTGTAGGGGGTCGACTGGAAGATGTCGAGCACCTCGTCGATCCCGAGCTCCGTCTCCTCCAGGCGGATGCCATCCAGCTCCTGGGCCTGGAAGCGATAGGAGATCAGGAACTCCCCGAGCGAAAGCACGCGGTCTCCCTGGACGCCGATCGGCGCATAGGAATCCGCGCGGTCCCAGCGCCAGGTATAGTCCTGGGCCCCGACGGGGCTGGCCACCGCGGCGGCGGCAAGAAAGAAGGTCGTGATCCTCGCGCGCATTGCTCCTCCGATTTCCGGACGGGCCCCTCGCACAGGCGCGTGGACCCCCGATGCGGGGACCCCACATGAGCAAGGTCCGGACCCACGAATCGGGCTGTGACGGGCGCGCAACAGAGCGCCGGGAAGCCCCGCACAGTAGCGGTTTCCGGGCCCCGTGGCATCCATGCAGCGCTCCGCCTCCCGCCCCGCCCGAGGCCCTCGCTGCCGACCGGCGTCAGGGTTTGCCGTGGCGACAAGCCAGACCCGCCGCATCGATCCACCCGGGCTCCCGTTGCGTGGAAGGACCCGTGGAGGCTAGAAGAGGGACGGCACGTGCGCGGGACCCGCGACCGGCCGGACGCCAAGACGAGGTTGCCCGATGGACCGGACCCACCTGAGTGTCCTCGAGCGGGAGATCGCACACCTGAAGAGCCTGGCCGACCGGGCCATGGCCCAGCTCGACGACCGGGAGTTCTTCACGCCCCTCGACTCCCAGTCCAACAGCGTGGCCAACCTGGTCAAGCACGTGGCCGGGAACGCGCGCTCGCGGTGGACGGAGCTCCTGACCTCGGACGGGGAGAAGCCGGACCGGCACCGGGACCGTGAGTTCGAGATCGGGGAGGACGACACACGCGAGGCGCTGCTGGAGGCGTGGGAGGACGGGTGGCGCCGCTTCCGGGACGCGCTGGCCCCCCTGTCCGACGCGGACCTCGCGCGCACCGTGACCATCCGCACCGAGCCGCATACGGTGCTGCATGCCATCGTGCGGCAGATCGGTCATTACGGCCAGCACGTGGGTCAGATCCTGATGATGGCCAAGCACCTCCGCGGCACCACCTGGCAGACGCTCTCCATCCCCAAAGGCGAGTCCCAGGCCTGGATCGGGCGGGCCCGGCCCCACCCGGGCGAGACGGTGTGAACCGCCCCGACGTGCGGATCCGTTCGGCGGTCCTCGCGGACGCACCGGCCCTCGCGGCCCTGAGCGGCCAGCTGGGGTATCCCGCGGATCCGGCGGAGATGCACGCCCGGCTGAGCCGGATCCTCGCGCGCTCCACCGACGCGGTGCTCGTGGCGGAGCTGGCCGGGGGTGCCGTGGCGGGATGGCTCCACGTGGTGGAAGAAGAGCCGCTGGAGACGGGACCGCACGCGCTGATCCTGGGGCTGGTCGTGGACGCGCAGGTGCGGCGGCTGGCCGTGGGGCGCACGCTGGTGAGCGCGGCGGAGTCGTGGACGGGGGCGCGCGGTCTGACCACGCTGCTCGTACGCAGCAACGCCGCGCGGGTGGAGTCCCATCCGTTCTACGAGGGACTGGGATACACGCGCATCAAGACGCAGCACTGCTATCGGAAGGCCGTGTCCGGATCCCCGGAAGCGGAGTGATCCACCCCCCTCCGGCCTCGCCTCCCCCACGGGACGCAGGAGCATCGATGCAACGACGCGCAGGCGCGCGCAGGGTTCCTCGGAACATCATCCTCACCGTGCTCGCCGCGTCGGCGTTCGCGTGCCGCGCCCCCGACCCGTCGGCTCGTTCGGCCGTTCCGGAGTCGACCGCCGAAGCGGAGGTCCTGCGGCTGCTGGAGGAGGACGCCCCCTACCAGCTCGTGCCAGCCGAGCTGTTCGAGCGCCTGGGCTGGGAGTTGCCCGACGACGGGCGGACCGTACACGCGCTCGCGAACGCGGCGCCAGGTGGGGCCTTCGATCCGCGTGCCCTGGAGACGCTACCCGCGAGCACGCTGGGCTACTCCGCACGCTGGCACGAGGTGCGCTTCCGGAAGTACGGGCTCGATTGGGACCTCCCGGCGCTGCACCTCGTGCCGGAGACCCCCGTCCCCGGTCTGCCCACCGTGGTGTTCATCAACGGCGGTTCCGCCAACTGGTACGAGTTCTTCGTCGGGCCCACCAACGCGCCGGCGGTCGCGCAGCATCTCGCGCAACGCGTCCCGGTGCTGCTGCTGACCATCCCCGGCAACTACCGTCATGGCGGCTGGGATGAGCCGGACTTCGCGAAGCGCACCCCCGCCTACGTGCTCGACCGGGATATGTCGCCCGAAGAGGCGCGCGTCCGCAACGCGATCTTCACGTTCGCGCTGATCCGCGATGGCGTGCGCGCCTCCATCGAGGAGGTCGTGCAGGGTCCCGTGGCCATCGTGGGCCACTCCACCGGAGCCGAGGTGCAGTTCCTCCTGCGGGACGCGCTGGCGGACCGCCTGCACGGGCGCTCCCTGGGCTGGGGGACGGGCGGTCCCGCCTCGCTGTCGGCCATGCGGGACATCCGGGGCGAGGTGTCGATCGACGACTACGCGCACGTGAGCGAGTTGCGCGCCCGCGGACCCGAGGAGTACGCACGGCGCTACGTGGGCCCGCTCAACCCGCTGTGGCGCGACGATGCGACCCCTCTGGAGGTGGCCACCCAATGGATCCGCCTGGAGGCCCGACGCCGCCCGCAGTTCAAGCAGCCGCTGCAGGACATGGAGCACCAGGGCGCGGACGCACTGCGCCCCCAGGTGGAGGCACAGATCCGGGAGGTGCTGCGGGGCAACACGCTGGGCGTGGACGCCGACGAGGTCGTCGCCGACCTGTTCACCACCACGGCCGCTCCGGTGGTGGGCTACCGACGGATGATCTGGACCACCGCGCTCGGGGACACCAACCACTGGCATGCGGACCCCGCGCTCGCACGCGAGGTGCGGATCTCAGCGGAGTTCCGTCAGGCCACTCCGGGCGTCCCGATCCGGGTGCTCGTGTTCGACGTCCCTTTGAGCCACTACGGGCACCTGGAGCGGCCGCGCGAGCTGGCCGGCGGGCTCCTGGCCGCGTTGCGCTGGGTCAGCGCGGAGGACCCGGGGAGCGCCGCGCCCGCGGGGTAGGCGCGCGCCGTGCAGACCCCTCAGTTGGCCGGGTAGCCCGTCTTGCGGATGCGCTCGATGGCCGCGGCCGTCACGTCCGCCCGGAACTGCGCCAGCTTCTTGCCGATCTCCAACGCTTCGGCCTCGTCGATGTGGAGGCTGTTGATGTGGTCCAGGCTCACGCGCTGGCGCTGGGGTAGACGCACGTGCTCGGGGCTGTCGTTCATGATGAGCGACGTGATGTAGTAGTCGTCGTGGTAGCCGTCGAGGTCCTTGTTCAGCTCCACCTTGCCCAGCACCTCGTTCTGATAGCGCAGCACGTCCCCGTAGTTGTAGTACTCGCGCACGTGCGCGACGAGCACGTCCTGCCCCTTCCATTCCGCGGCCAGCTCGGTGGCCACGTCCTGCAGCATGCGCTGGTTGCTCCCGCTGTCGCCCAGGAAGAAGATCTCCTTGAATCCCTGCGTCCTGAGGCTGGTGGCCATGTCCTTGAGCACCGCCTTGAGCGTGGCGGGAGACAGCACCAGTCGACCGGGCTGATCGGACTCGGTGGGTTCGCCTTCGTCCAGCATGACGATGGGCGCCACGAGCGTCTTCCCCAGGGTCCGGGCGATCGCGTCCCCGGTCACCTTCAGCACGTGGTTGTGCTTGCCGGTGGTCAGGTAGGGGCCGTTGGACTCCATGGTGCCGTTGAGGATCAGCGCCGTGGTGTAGCCGTACTCGTCGACCAGATCCCGCATCTCCAGGATGGTCAGCTCCGACATCCAGACGTTGTCCGCGAGGGCGATGGGACGGACCATCTCCTCGCTGAAGGGGGCCGGAACGCGCTGGTCGGCGGGACGGATCACCTCCGGCGGGGGCGGCCGCTGCCCGGGGCGCTGGGCGGCGAGGCCCGCCGGGAGAAGGGTGAGCGCCAGGGCGGTAGCGGCCAGCGGGGCACGGAGTCGGATCATGACAGCCTCACGAAGGGCGATGCGGGCCGGCCCGGGAAGGCCGGCCCGAATGCGGTGACAAGGCGGTCACTATACCGCCGGGGATGGCGGCGGCGTCAAGGGAACAAGGGTCAGGCCACCCGCCGCCGCCGGGCCGTCGCCACGCCGATCCCCGCCCAGAACGCGATCCCCAGCAAGGTCAGGACGACCGTGCCCGCGCTCATCCGCGCGCCCAACGTCACGGGGCCGTATTCGTCCAGCAGCCAGGTCCGGGTCCATTCCGCGTGGGACACCCCGAACGCGGCGCGGAACGCCTCGGGCACCGGCAGGGAGCTGGACCAGAAGGCCTCGAAGCGCTCGTCCCCGAACTCGCGGGCGAGGTCGCCGAGGACGGCACTACGGTTGGGGCCGAAGGCCGTCGTCCTGAACCCCACCGGGCCGTACGACGCGACGGGGCCGTCTCCCCGCTCCCACTCCCCCGGCGCGAGGAACATGGCGGCGCACACGTCCATGCGCCCGCCGGCGCACCCCGCCTGCGCGACCTCCCAGCGTCCACGCCACACGCGCCCCGGGAGGGCTTCGGCGTAGAGCATCTCCCCGGCGGATGATCGGAGCTGCCCCAGCGGATCCACCGCCAGCCCAAGCGCCCCTGCGCGCAGCCACCGTGAGACCTGCGGTCCGGGCACTCCGTAGCGTGCATAGAAGGAGCACGCTTGGAGTACCGGGAGGTCCATGGTGGGCTCTTCATCGAGCGAAGCCCAGAATCGCGAACGTCCGCGCACGCGCGGCACGAAGCAATAGGGATGGTCACCCTCATCCAGCAGCATCAGCGGCATCCCACCCATGCCAGCGGTCGCGCCATTGGCCAGCTCCCGTTCGAACCAGAAGGCACCCACGCGCACCCGCGGCTCGGCCACACCGAACGCGTCCAGCTCGGCTCGCACGAGCGCGTAAGGGTCGTCCGATGTCACGCTGTCCGCTCGCGTCACCAGACCCGCGAGCACCATTCCGCCGTCGAGAGCCGCCCGTGCCGCGATGGTGTCCAGCCACAGGGTCTCGGCCAGCGTTTGATACTCCCCTCGCACCGCCCACGTCATTGCGCCGATGGTGCTGCTCGACGACACGCGTTCGATGAACCGCTCCGGCGACGGCGGCAGGAGCAAGGCAGCCACCACGCCCAATCCGAGCACCGACCATACAATCCAGCGCCTCATCCGAACCTCCAACGGGTGCTGCGGCGCGCCACGACGCCGAGACTTCCCAGACTCAGCAGGGTCAAGAGCGCCGCCGGCCCCAGCTCCGCTTGGACCGGGATACGTCGACCGCGGAGCGCGCCCATCCAGGCATCCATCAGGTCTGCGTCGCTCATTCCGGCTGCGGCCGCCAGGCGGTCGCGCAGCGACCCCGACGTCTCCACCAGCCGCGACCAGGAGCCGACGCCGCCCTGCTCGAGCGCGAACCAGACCAGATTGGCGCGGACCCCCGCGTCGAGCGGAGCGGCGCGTTCCCGTGACAGTCCGCCGCGCGCCTCGGCGCACGCTGAGGCCACACCGTTCTGGCAGTCCTCGGCGGCCGACGCATAGCGCTTCACCCATTGCTGGGGGGCGCGTTCACGCTGCGCGGCATCGTACCAGAGGGTGGTCATATCCAGGTCTCCGGTGAGATCCAGCGAGGCCCAGCACGCTTGACGGTCACCACCGAGACATGCGGTCACGGAGATGGACGCGGTCCGGGCCATGGTGCGGTACGCGGCGCGGTAGTCGTGCGCCTCCTGTGGCATCGGCTGCAGGCGCCCCATCCAGTCCCGCAGGTCGGACGGCGACGCATCGCTGAGCATCCTCGCCATCTTGGAGCGGATGTCGTCCCGGCGGGCCGCGTCCGAAGCGACGTCGTGCTGCCAGACCTCGCTCCGGTCACTCGTGACACCGAGGCCCGTCTTCGCGGGCCCGATCTCGTAGGTGAAGATCCGGTCGAAGGGAGGCGTCCCCTCCAGCGCCGCCGCGTACGGCGCGAGGGTCTCGCGGGCGAGGCGTTCCGCGTCGGCACTCTGGTTGGCACGCGCCACGAGCGTGAACGGGCCCACGAACAGGGTATCGAGTTCCGTGACGCCATTGGCCGCCGTTTCGGCTCGTACCGCGTCCCGGGCCTGTGCCTCGGCACTCAGCACCTCCAGGCGCGCTTCCAACCGCTGGATGCGACGCTCGGCGTGCGCTCTTGCCGTGGCCAGCTCGGCCCGCTCCTGCGCACTCAACAGCGGGGGCGGCGAGGTTTGGGCGGTCACCCTCGTACCGCCCAACGCGGCGAGCGCGATCGCACCGGCGAGCGCGTAGAGGGATCGCCTACACATCGATCAAGGCCCAATTGGCGTTCAGCACCGAGAAGGGGCTCGGCCAGTCCGTGAGAACGTCGAAGAGCTGGACGCCGGGCCTGACTCCAGCAGAACCCGGCCCGCCGCTCCCAGCGAACTGGTTCAAGAGCGGCCCCGCGGCCAACAACACCAGAATCCCCACGATCCCGAGCCACACCACCGTGCGCATGGTGGCGGACGCCAGCGCGAAGAGCATGGCGTAGATCACGCCGGCCGCGAACAGGAAGCGCACGGTGAGCGCCACCGGGTATGCGCGCAGCGCGTCGGGGATGTCGGCGGCCTGAACGGCGGTGAAGGCGCCCAGGCCCAGCGCCAGGACGGGCACCAGGAGAACCAGCCCGCCCGCGGCCATCTTGAGCAACGAGTAGCGGGACCGGGAGATGGGCAGCGACAGGGCGTAGACGTGGTTGCCGCGATGATCCCAGGTCCAGGCCAGGATGCCCACGATGCCGCCCACGGCCACGGCCAGACCGGGATAGGCCGGGATCCACAACTGGGTGAGCTCGAGCAGCGCGCCCACGCGGGCGCCGGGATCGGCGATGCCGCCCGACCCCTGGATGCTCAGCAGGGGGACCGCGAAGCAGGCGAGGCTCAACAGCGCCACCACCGGCGCGGAGGCCCGCCACTGCACGTGCAGGATCTGCTTGAACACGACTATTCCTCCTCTGCGGCCCGACGGCCGGATCTGAGCAGCTCCACGAACCCGTCCTCCAAATCCAGGTGCTGCACGTCACGCACGTGCGCGCCGGCGCTCTCCAGCAGCTCGCGCATGGGCTCCCGCCAGCCCCGCACCACCCAGCTCTCCCCCGGGCCGTGCCCGTTCAGGTGGGTGCGCGACAACACCTCGAACGGCGCCGCGGACAGCGCGGCAGGCGGGTCCACCACATGGAGGCGCTTGATCTCGTTCTTGAAGGCGTCCATGGGCATCTCGGCGATCAAGCGACCCCCGTCGATGACGCCCACCCAGTCGCACATGCGTTCGAGCTCGTGCACCAGATGGCTGGAGATGAAGACCGTGGCGCCCGCCTCCGCGACGTAGTCCATCACCGCGCTCATGACGTCCCGACGCACCACGGGATCCAGACCGTCGGTGGGCTCGTCCAGGATCAGCAGATCGGGCCGCTGGTACAGCGCCAGCAGGATCATGAGCTTGCCCGTCTCGCCCTTCGACAGACGGCCCACCTTGCGGCCGCGCTCCAGGCCGAGACGCCCCAGCATCTCGGTGGCCCAGCGCTCGTCCCACGCGGAGAAGAAGGCGGCGTGGTAGGCGAGCGTCTCGCCGATGGTCAGCGCGGGGTACAGGTGGGGTCGCTCCGGCACATAGCCGGTGCGGGCCAGGACACGCTCGATGGACTCGGGGATCGGAGCCCCCAGCAGGCGGATCTCCCCGGCGTCCGGCTTCATCATGCCCATGAGCATGCGGATGGTGGTGCTCTTGCCGGAGCCGTTCGGTCCCAGGAACCCGTAGACGGACCCCTCGGGCACGTTCAGATCCAGACCGCGCAGCTCGAACGACGTGCCGAGCTTCACGGTCAGATCCGTGGTCTGGATGGCGTTGGCCATGCTCCCCCCTATCCGGTGGCCCGTGAGCGGCGCTGCTTGGCTGCGGGCACTCCACTCTCTTCCGCGAAGGCCTCCGCCAGCTCCGCCACGTCGATCCCGAGGCGCGCCGCCTCGGCCATCATGTCCCGCACGAGCGTACGCGCCTGTCGTGCCCGCTCCTCGCCACGCTTGGTGCGGGTCATGGCGCGCACGAAGCTCCCGGCGCCGCGCCGCGTGACCACGAACCCGTCGTTCTCCAGGTCGCGGTACGCCTGTACCACGGTGGCCGGGTTGACCCGCAGCTCGGCCGCCAGGCCCCGCACGGACGGCAGGGCGTCCCCGGGCTGCAGGTCACCCGCCGCCACCGCCGCGCGGATGCGCTCGGCGATCTGCGCGTAGAGCGGCGTGGGGCTCCTGGGGTCGAGCTGGTCGAACACGGCGCTCCTCCATGGGGCTCCGGAGTGGACCGGCCGTGGCGTCTGCAGGGGGGAGAGCAAACGCCGTGCCGCTGTATCGGTGTACCAATACAGCGGTACGGCGGGGCGCGCAAGCTGCGCAGCCGGGCACTCGGTGCCGGGTGGGGAAGGAAGGGACGGGCGCCGGACCCGCGGAGCCCCCGGACACACGAGAAACGACAAGGGGGTGCCGGCCCCTCCGGACCGGCACCCCCTTGGCCTTCTGAAGCGTGCGCCCTACGCCACGGCCCCCGCCTCGCTCGGGGCGTCGCTGGCGCGCTTGCGGCTCCGGGCCGCGCCGCGCTTGGGCAGCAGGGCCACCTGGAGCACCTGCGCCAGCTCCTCCACCGGGTGGACGGTCAGCCCCTTCCGGACGGTCTCGGGGATGTCCTCGAGGTCGCCCTCGTTGTCCGCCGGCAGCACGATCTCGGTGATCCCGGCGCGCACCGCGCCGAGCACCTTCTCCTTCACCCCGCCGATGGGCAGCACCCGGCCGGTGAGCGTGAGCTCCCCGGTCATGGCGATGTCATGGCGCACCTTGCGGGACGCCAGCGCGGAGATGAGCGCCGTGGCCATGGTGATCCCGGCCGACGGACCCTCCTTGGGCAGCGCGCCGGCCGGCACGTGGATGTGCACCTCCCGGCCGCGCAGCATCTCCTCGGGGATGTCCAGCTCGGCCGCGTGGCTCTTCGCGAACGAGAGCGCGGCCCGGCCGGACTCCTTCATGACGTCCCCGAGCTGACCCGTCAGCACCAGCCCGCCCTCGCCGGGCATGACCGAGGCCTCCACGAACATGATGTCGCCGCCCATGGGCGTGTAGAACATCCCGGTCGCGACGCCCACGGCTTCCTTGGGCGCCATCCGCTCGGGATGCACGCGCGGCCGCCCCAGCAGGTCGGAGATGTCGCCGGGCTCGACCTGCACGGCGTCCGTGTCGTCGCTCGCGATCCGCCGCGCCACCTTGCGGGCCAGCTTGCCCAGCTCGCGCTCGAGCTGCCGCACGCCGGCCTCGCGCGTGTACTGCTGGATGACGCTGGTGAGCGCGTCCTCGCTGACCTGGAACTCCTTCTCCTGCAGACCCGACTCCTCGCGCTGGCGCGGAAGCAGGTAGCGTCGCGCGATCTCCAGCTTCTCCTGCTCGGTGTAGCCCGCGAAGTCCACCCGCTCCATGCGGTCCAGCAGCGGCGCGGGGATGCGGTCCACGTAGTTGGCCGTGGCGATGAACAGCACCTCGGACAGATCGAACGGGATGCCGAGGTAGTGGTCCGTGAAGGACGAGTTCTGCGCCGGGTCCAGCACCTCCAGCAGCGCCGAGCTGGGATCGCCCTGGAAGGAGACGCCCAGCTTGTCCACCTCGTCCAGCAGGAAGACCGGGTTCTTGCTCTTCACCTGACGCATGCCCTGCACGATGCGGCCGGGCATGGCGCCGACGTACGTCCGGCGGTGGCCGCGGATGTCGGCCTCGTCCCGGGCGCCGCCAAGCGAGATCCGCACGTACTTGCGGCCCAGCGAGCGCGCGATGGACTGCGCGATGCTGGTCTTCCCCACGCCGGGCGGGCCCACGAACAGCAGGATGGGGCCGCGTCCCACCGCACGGCTCTTCACGTCCTCGATGGACCGAGGGGGCTCACCGCCTTCGTGATCGGCGTCCTCGCCTCCTTCCCCGTGGCCGTTGCCGTTGCCCACATGCACGACCTTGCGCTCCTCGGCGGCCGGAACGTCCTCTCCGGTCTCCGCGGCGCGCTCCATCTGCAGCTTGCGCACGGCCAGGAACTCGAGCACGCGGTCCTTCACGTCCTCGAGCCCGTAGTGATCCTCGTCCAGGATGCCGGAGGACTGCTTGAGGTCGATCTTGTCCTCGGTCCGATCGTTCCAGGGCAGCTCCGTCACCCATTCCAGGAACGTCCGGATGACCTGGTATTCGGCCGACTGCGGGCTGGTACGCTCCAGACGCTTGAGCTCGCGCTCGACCTCGGTGCGCGCATCCTCGGTCAGCTGCAGGCCCTCGATGCGCTGACGGAGCTCCTCCACCTCCTGGCGCTCGTCCTCGTCCCCGAGCTCCTTCTGGATCTGCTTCATCTGCTCGCGCAGCAGCATCTCCCGCTGCCGCTCGCCCAGCTCCTCCTGCACCTTGGCCTGGATCTCCTCCTGCGCGTCCAGGCGCGCCAGCTCGCGCTCGACGAGCACGAGGGCGCTGCGCATGCGGACTTCGTCGTCCAGCGTCTCCAGCAGGCGCTGCTTGTCCTCGGACGGCAGCTCCAGGTAGAAGGCGACGAGATCCGCGAACGCACCCGGATCCTCCACGCCCTGGATGAGCTGGTTCAGAGCCTCCGCGGGCACACCGCGCCGGGTGCCCAGCTCCGCGGCCCGGTCCCGCAGCTCGCGGTCCAGGGCCTGGAAGGCAGGATCCTCCGGGCTCCGGGGGAGCTGCCGCTCCATCTCCTGGGTGCGCGCCTCCAGCATCGCCTCGCCGTTGCGCTCGTAGCCCAGCGACTGCGCCCGCGCCTCTCCCTGCACGAGCAGCTGGACGCCGCCGCGCACGCGATGCGTCTGGATGATGCGCACGACGGTCCCGACGTTGTACAGCACGTCGGGCGTCGGCTCATCCACGTTCTCGCGCTGCGCGACCGCGAAGAGGCGGCGATCGCCGTCGAGGGCGCTCTGCACGGCCTCGATGGTTCCCGGCCGTCCGGCCGAGATGGGAACGGCCACACCCGGATACACGACCGTGTCGCGTAGCGGGAGGACCGGCAGTCTGCTTTGCTCTGGCATCAGGCTTCTCGCGACGGGAGCGGTCCTCGAGCGGACCGGCCCCTCTGACGGGTTGTTTCGTCCAGCCGCCCGGCACGACCTCCGCGCGGGCGGGCGGAAGAGGGTCGGGGGGACGGGTGCACGATCCCTGCCACGGCAAAGTGGCCGATCCGTACGCCGCTCCTGCAGGTTCCTGCCAATCTGGCCCCGCCGGAACGGCGCTGACCATGGGTGGCCCGGTCACCACGGGGGTTGGTTTTCGAGCGCGCCCTGTCCAGCTTCCCGAAGCGGTCCCCCCATTCTCCAAACTCCGTACGATGCCGGACGTTCCCGACTACGACCTCCCGACCGAACTTCTGCCGCCCGGCTTCGCCGAAACGCTCGACCGGCCACCGGCGGAGCCCGTGGCGCCACGGCCCGCGGCGACGGTCGTCCTGGTGCGCGATCGGGCCGACGGACCGGAGGTGCTGCTGCTCCGACGGACCCGGTCGTCGGGCTTCGTGCCCGGGGCCTGGGTCTTCCCGGGCGGGCGGGTGGATGCCGGCGACGCCGTCCCGGATCTGCTGGCGCGCCTGGACGGACTGGACGGCGCCGAGGCGGCGCGCCGGTTGGGGCTGGAGCCGGAGGGCACCCCGGGGCCCGCCGCCGTGGCCTACTATCTGGCGGCGCTGCGCGAGGCCTTCGAGGAGACCGGCATCCTGGTGGGCCACAGAGCCGGTGAGCCCGTTCCCCCGGCCCAGGTGGACCCGGACGTGGAGGCGCTGCGCAACGCGCTGCTCGGTGACGAGCTGGACTTCGCGGGTGTGCTCGGCCACCTGGACGCACGGCTGGACGGGGGGCGCGTGGCCTACCTGGCGCACTGGATCACGCCCATCCAGGAGCCTCGCCGCTACGACACCCGCTTCTTCCTGGCCGAGGTGCACGCGGAGGCGGAGTCGGTGGTCGACCCGCGCGAGATGACGGAGGCCCGCTGGCTGCGCCCGGCCGCCGCGCTCGAGCTGAACCGCGCGGGGCACCTGCCGATGGTCTTCCCCACCATCCACACGCTGGAGACGCTGGCGCCGTTCGCCAGCGCCGCCGACGCCCACGCCGCGCTGGACCGCCGGGAGATCCCGACGATCCTGCCTCGCCTGGTGCGGACGCCCACCGGAGTGGGGTTGCGGCTGCCGCAGGAGGAGTAGGCGCCGTCCACCTAGGGCGAGACCGCCCCACCCCGACAGGTCCCGTCCGGCTGCCGCACGGTGGGATAGCTCACGCCGAGCTGCTCCAGGTACGTGTCGTAGCGGCTGGAGTCGAAGTAGTACTTCCGCATCTCCTCGCGGAACTCCTCCATGATCCCCGCATTCATGGAGATCGCGGGACGATCGTCCGGTCGGATGAACGCCTCGTACTGCACGTCCTTGGTCTGGACGTCCCGGAAGTAGGTCCAGGCCTGCTCCACCAGCTCCGGACGCACCAGGAAGTCCAGCAGCGTCATGGCCTGCACCTTGGCCCCGGCGGTGGCGCCCTTGTGCGCGACCGGTGTGGCCATGGCGATGGCGTTGGACCAGTTGTGGCCGGGCAGGCCCGGGATGTTGGACGGGAATGAGAGCACCGCGGTCGGCACGTTCCAGGAGATGTCGCCGATGTCGTCGGCGTAGCCGGCCTGCCGCTGGTCCTCGCGCAGCGCGGGCCGGAGCGGGCTCACGGAGGTGTCCAGACCGGTCGGCTGGGCTCCCACTTCGCGCTGTACCGCGCGCGCGAAGGTCTGATCGGCCTCGCTCCACGTGGGTTGGCCCACACGCTCGATGTTGCCCTGCATGGTCTCGGCCACGGTCTTGTTGAAGTGGCCGGGCCAGGCCGAGCCCAGGACCCGCACCGACTCCAGCTTCGTTCCGCTCATCATCGCCGCACCTTGCGCGATCGAATCCGCGACGAGGAAGAGCTGCCGGATCTCGGGCGCGTTGCGCTCGCGGAAGTAGTACCAGATGGAGGCGCGTGACGGCACCACGTTCGGTTGGTCACCGCCGTCCACGATGACCGAGTGCGAGCGCGCGTCCGGACGGATGTGCTCGCGGCGGAAGTTCCAGCCCACGTCCATCAAGGTGACGGCGTCCGCGGCGCTGCGGCCCCGCCAGGGTGCCCCGGCCGCGTGGGCGCTCTCGCCCGTGAACGTGAACTCGGCGGAGATGAGCCCGGTGCCGGGCGTGATGCCCCACCCCGTGCCGAGCGCCGAGCCCACGTGGGCGTACAGCACGATGTCCACGTCGTCGAAGACACCGGCGCGCACGTAGAAGGCCTTGGCGGCCACGAGCTCCTCCGCCACACCCGGCCAGAGGTGCAACGTGCCCGGGAGGTTCTCCCGCTCCATCAGCTCCTTGACCGCCAGCGCCGCCGTGATGTTGACGGCCTGACCGGCGTTGTGCCCTTCCCCGTGGCCGGGCGCGCCCTCCACCAGCGGGAGCGCGCAGGCTACGCCCGGCACCTGCGACGCCTTGGGGATGTTGTCGATGTCCGTCCCGAGCGAGATGACCGGCTCGCCGGAGCCCCAGGTGGCGACCCACGCGGTGGGGATGCCGGCCACCCCTTCCTCCACGGTGAAGCCGTTGTCGCGGAGCAGTTGCACCAGGTAGGCGGAGGTCTCCACCTCCTGGAAGCCCAGCTCGGCGAAGCTGAAGATCTGATCCACCATCTGCTGCGTGAACTGCGCGCGTTCATCCACGGCGGTGGAGAGCTCGTTCTTCCAGCGATCGATCTGGCGCGCGGACTGGGCGCGGACGCTGGAGGGGAGCAGGGCGGCCATCAGCGGAAGCAGGACGGCGAGGGAGAGGGTGGCGCGGGCTCTCATGCGGGCTCCTTGGGCGGCGGCGGGAGTCGTCCAGCATGCGGCCGTTCGCGGCGCCGCGGCAACCTCGCCGGCGTGGGCGCCGATGCATCCCGAGGGAAGGAGCCGTGAAGGCGTACGCCCCCGGGGCGGGTCGACGCCTCTACCGCCGCCGCGCTTCGAGCGCCCGACGCGCCTCCGCGGCCGCCGGTCCGTCCGGGCCCACCGCCAATCGCGTCAGCGCGGCGCGTGCGGCCTCGCCGTCCAGCGCCGCGATGCCGAGCACGGCCTTGCGGCGCCGGACCTCGCTGGCGTGGCCGTTGCCCGCCGCGCGCTCCAGACGCGCGATGACGGGCTCCGCCTCCGCGGCCATCGCGGCCACCAGCCCGGCGTTCTCCTCCAGCATGCAGGTGGTGGCCAGCCAGCGCTCTGCCAGATCTGCGGTCACCACGGCGGGCGGCGCCGTGCGCACGCCGATCGGGCCCGCGTTCGCGGGGAACGGCCCCGTCCGACCACAGCCGGCGCTCCAGCGCCGGACAGGCCGCGGAAGCCAGACCCTCAGGGCAGCTGCGCGTGGGACCGCTGCGCACGCCGAGCACGCCGTTCAGCGCCGAGAACGGCGAGGCATGGCTGCGGAAGGTCTGACCCTCCGTGAGATAGGCGCGGGTGCTGCTGGCGGAGTGCATGACGTTGGTGCGGTCGAACCAGCTCATGAGCCCGTCCACGTGCCCCATGCCGAACACGTGGCCGATCTCGTGGGAGAGCAACTCGTCGCCCGACCGCTCGGCCATCACCACGAAATCGCCTCCCACGGGACACGTGCGGCCGCGGTCCTGTCCGCCGTCCACGCGCTCCACGTAGTAGAGATTGATGCGGCCGTCCCGCCGTCCGATCCGCGCCTCGATGTCCGGACGCGCGCCACACAGCTCCCACACGTGGTAGCGGCTGGCGTCCGGGTGGTTGGTCACGTCGATGACCTCGACGTCTCCGATGGACACACCGTAGCGCTCGGCGGCCCAGATCTCGCGGGTACGCTGCACGGCGTCCAGGGCCCAGTCGCGCTGCGCCTCGAACGGGCCCTTCACGATCCACACCGCCAGGTCCACCACGACGGGGTCGTGGGTCGCCACCTGCACCACGTCCGGCGCGTCCGACCAGAGCGCGCCCGTCACCCATCCCGGCGCGCGGTCGGGCGCGAAGGCGAGCACCTCGTCGTAGAGGCCACTGCGAACGGAGCCCACCTCGATGCCGGCCGCGTCGGCGCCCACGTAGCCGAGGTCCACCGCCTCGGTGCCGCCGGCGCGGCCGTCCACCAGCACGCCTGCGGGCACTCCGGTCGGGACGCCCAGCACGTGGACCCGGTCGAAGTCCAGCACCACGTCGAAGGCGCCCGAGCTGCCCGTGCGCTGGTCGGTGCGGGCCTCGATCCGCTGCTCGAAGCCGGAGCCCTGCACCGACAGGTCGGGGAACGACGCCCACCCGTCCACCAGCGGCGCTTCCAGCCCGCCGGCCAGCTGCACGCCGCCGGCGCCCGTCAACTGGAGGCGAACCGAACCGGTCGCGCCCTTCAGCGGCGTGCCCAGCCGGTCCGTGGGAGCCACCTCGAGCGCGAGGGGGGTGCCGCTACGCAGCGCGGTGGGGAGACCCCGGAAGTCCATCCGTGCGAAGGCCTGCGCCACCGTCACCCGGATCACGGCCTCGACGTCCCCATGGGAGACGATCACATCCGCGGTCCCGTCCGCGCGCGCGGTGATCACGGCTCCGCTCCGGATCTGGGAGAGCTGCAGCACGGACGGATCGCTGCTGGTCCAGGTGAGCGCCACCTCCAGCGGCAACCCGCTGCCGTCCACGGCAGACGCCTGGAGCGTGTCGGAGGCGCCCAGGGCGTCCAGGGTGAGGACGCCGGTCGAGACCAGGATTCGGTCGACGCCCACCGGCCCGCCGGTGGGCTCGTTGCCGCACCCGGCCATCAGGCCGAAGACGAGCGGGAGCAGGAGACGACGGGCTCCCCGGCGGCAGGTGCGGGCGTCCATATCGGGTGTGCTACGCCGATCGGCCCACGGGGTTGCAGCGTGGGCCGCGGCGATGCGGTGCGATGCGGAGCAGGAGACGCGCCCCTCCGGGCGGATGCGCCTGCGCGCCCGGCCCTTCCCTCCACCCGCGCGAGACCAGCCCTCAGGCGCGCGCCTCCACGTACCGCTCCGGCGCCCAGCGCCGCGCCAGCAGGCCCGTGGCGGCCGTCAGGTCGAGCGTGCGCACCAGCACACCCTCCTGGCCATAGGGCTGCCAGGCATGGCAATCCCCGTTCGGGTCGATGAACGCGGTCGCCGACTCCTGGAAGCGGAGCGCGTAGTTGACGCTCGCGAACCAGATGGTGTTCTCGATGCTGCGCATCCGCATCGCGCTCTCGTAGTAGGGCGCCTCCGGCGAACCGAAGGTGGTGAGCTCGATGCCGTCCGTCTCGTTGCCCGTATGCTGGGGATGGAAGACGATGGGCGCGCCGCGCGCCGCCGCCCACCGCACCGTCTCCGGATAGCGCCAGCCTTCGTGGCAGATGGTGACGCCGAACGGGACGCCGTCCACGCGGAAGAGGCGCCGGTCGTGCCCCGGCACGTAGCCGTGGTCCTCGCTGGGATCGAGCTGGTTCTTGGTCTGGACCCCCAGAAGCGATCCGTCGCGCCCGAACACGGCCGCTCCGATCTGGCGGCCGGGTTCGTCCAGCCACTCCAGGCCCAGGATGACGGCCACGTGGTGCCGACGGGCCATGCCGCCCACCACCTCCACCACCCGGCCCTGGGTGTCGCCGTCCCACTCGAAGACCGGGAAGTCCTGGCCGCGCAGCCCCGGCAGGTAGGCTTCCGGAAAGCAGACGAGGGCCGCGCCCGCGGTCTGCGCCTCGCGGATCGAAGCCTCGATCTTCTCCAGGCCGTGCACCAGGGACACCGCCGGGCGGGGTGAGGCCAGCGCCACGGTCCAGCGGGCGGGGACGTCGCTCATCGTCCGCGCTTCGCGGATTCGGGCCTCACGCTCACGGCTCGAGCATCCAGAAGGAGGCGTGATAGTCGAAGACGGTGAACGCGATGTGGTCCCCGCCCGGCGCGTACGCGGGCTGCGTCTTGTGCGACGCGTCCGTGGTCAGCGGCTCGGCCGGACCACCCGCGGTCGGCACGCGCTGGATCTGGTACCAGCCGGCGCTGTCGGGCGCGACGAACGCCACCCAGCGTCCGTCCGGCGAGACGGCGATCCCCGAATGCACCTGGTCCGTCTCGAAGGTGTGCAGCGGCGTGGGCACGCCGCCCGTACGCGGGACGCGGTACAGCGTCTTGCTCCCGAATGCGGTCGCCGCCTCGAACACCAGCGCGTCCCCCGCATCCAACCATTCGGCCTGCAACGCGTCCGCGTCGAAGTCCTGCAGCGGAACGCGCGTGGGTGCGCCGCGCGGCTGACCGCTGCGCGGATCCACCTCGATCACGAACAGCGCGCTCCGCCGACCACCCGACTCCGTGACGGCGTAGGAGGGGTAGACGATCCAGCGGCCGTTGCGCGACCAGCGCGGCCAGCCCGTCTCGTTCCCGTCCGGGGAGACGCGGACCGCGTCTCCGCTGCCGTCGGCGCGCTGGATGTAGATGTCGTCGCTGCCGTCCGCATGCGAGTGGAACGCCACGAAGCGGCCGTCCGGCGACCACGACAGCCCCTGGTCCTCGGAGTCCGACTGCCGGAAGACGCGCGTCGGCTCGGCGTGGGGCGCGCCGTCCGCGTCCACCATGCCCAGGTGCTGGCTGATGTCCGGGTAGCGGAAGTCGTCGGCCGCGCGGCGCCAGTCCCCGAACGTGAATGCCACCTGCCGCCCGTCCGGGCTCCACGTGGGCGTCTCCGACTGGAACGTGGTGAGCGGCGTGGCCGGCCCGCCGTCCGCGGGTGCGGTGGCCAGACGCACGCGATACTCCTGCGTCTTGTAGACCACGCGTCCGTCGGCGGTCACGGACGGCGCGTAGGCGTCGCGCTCCGCGCTCGCCAGACGTACGGGTTCGCCTCCCTCCGGCGCCCGCATCCACAGCTCCAGGACGCCGCGCTCGTTCGGCGCGCCGTAGTAGACGGCGTCCCCGCGCGGACTGAACGCGAACGGACCGTACGCCACGTCCACGTTCGCCAACGGACGGCTGGAGCGCGGCTGACCACAGGGCAACGCCAGCCGCGGCGCGGCACCCCCTTCGGACTGCAGACAGGCGAGTCCGTCGTTCGGCGGGATGCGCAGGGGATACTGCAGACGTCCGCCGCGTGCGTAGTGGTCGGCCTGATTGAAGTCGTCCCGCCAACCCCACAGCACGTCGCCCTCGGCGCGGCGCTGGATGCCGAGGCCGCCTTCCACGCCCTCCACAAACGCCACGTCCGCGAGGGTGTTGGGACGCAGCTCGCGCAGGAGCGTGTCCCCCTCCTGGGGTTGGATAGGGATCTCGAAGCCGTCCAGCCACACCGAGCGCGCACCGCCTGGCACCTCGTAGCGGAACCAGGTCTCGTCGGAGCGATCGTAGGTGCGCTCGCGCGCGATGAAGGCGCTGGAGTCGAGCAGCCAGACGAGGTCGCGGGGCTCGCGCTCGCCGTCGCCGAGGACGCGCGCGTCCCCTCCGCCCAGCGGAAGGAGCACGATCCGCCGGTGCTCCGTGTAGGCGAGCCACAGGCCGTCCGGTGAGACCACACCCACCGGGTCGCGGAAGGCCACGGGGCCGTCCTGCACGGCGGTGGCGAGGAGGCGCGGCTCGCCCGGCGGGGCGTCCCGCCCGACGACGACGTCGTCGGGGCCGCAGGCCGCGAGGGCGAGGAGGCCGACCGTCAGCCAGGCGCGCCGGTGGCGCGCGCGATCGGAGCGCACGCGCGGAGGACGCACCGGCACGGCAGCGCCGCGGCCGGCCCCGTGAAGACAGGGGCGTTCGCCCCCGTAGGCTGGGAACGCCGCACCCCGCACCCCCGAGGATCCGGAGTTCCGTCCATGAGCCCGATCGGCACCGTCCACCTGGTCTTCAGCCTCCTCGCCCTGGTGTTGGGCGCCGTGGTCCTGAGGATCCCCAAGGGCACACGATGGCACCGCACCTGGGGTCATGGCTACGTGTGGTGCATGATCGGCGTGATCGGCACGTCGTTCGCCATGTATCGGCTGACCGGCCGGCCGGGCCCCTTCCACCTCGCCGCGGTCGTGGGCGGGGTGACCGTCGCGGGCGGCCTGTGGACCGCGCTCGGCAGGCGTCCTCCCAAGCACTGGATCCTGGCGCACGCCACCTGGATGGCCTGGTCCTACGTGGGGCTGTGTGCCGCGTTCGTCGCCGAGTCCATGACGCGGTTCGTGATGCCGCTCATCGCCCCGAGCCTCCAGGCGAACGCGCTCTGGCCGCTCTTCTGGACCCTGGTGGCGGTGGGGAGCTTCAGCGTCTTCGGGGTGGGCGCCTGGCTCATCCGGAAGCGGCTGCCCGGCGCCGTCGCGGGCACGCCCGCGGCCATGCGGCGGGACCGGGAGCTGCTGCGGGCCGCCGAAGCGAAGGTGGGGACCAGGTCCGGCTGAGCCAAGGGCCGACCGCGGGTGAGCGGTCGGCCCTGGCTTCCGTGCCTCCGGTCCCGGTGCGGCCGGTCGACCGTCGGGCGCCCGGCCGCGTCTATTCCGCCCGCAGCGTCTCCATGGGATCGAGCCGCGCGGCGCGGCGCGCGGGCAGCCACGAAGCCAGCAGCGCCACCGCCGCGAGCAGCAACGGAGCCGACACGAAGGTGACGGGATCCATGGCGGAGATCTCGAAGAGCGCGGACGCCAGCGTCCGGGACAGCGCCACGGCGCCGGCCAGCCCCAGCACGATGCCGAACGCGGTGACCTTCACCCCTTTGCGCAGGAACAGCCGCTCCACGTCCTGGCGCTCGGCCCCCAGCGCCATGCGCAGCCCGATCTCGCGGCGACGCTGGCTGATCACGTACGAGATGACACCGAACAGACCAATGGCTCCGAGCAATAGCGCCACCACGCCCGCCAGCAGCACGATGATCATCGTGTAGCGGCGCTGGGCCATCGATTCCGCCATGCCCTCGCGCAGCGCGCGCACCGTGAGGACCGGCACGCCGGGATCCAGCTCGGCCATCAGGCCGCGCAGCGACGTGCCCACCGACGCGGGGTCCAGGCTTCCCTTGATGACGAGCACCACGCGCGCCACGCCGAGGTTCGGGCCCCAGTCGTGCAGGCCCGCGGGCACGTACATCATCGGGCGCACCTCGGCGTTCAGGCCGAACTCGTGCACGTCGCCCACCACGCCGACGATCTCGCCCCACTCGCCTTCGTCGTTGTCACGCACCCGCTCGCCGACGGCCTGGCCGTCGAGAAAGCGGTCCGCGAAGGTCTGGTTGACCCACAGGACGGGCCGACCGTCGTCGCCGTCTCCCCGCTGCATCGTGCGACCCGCCAGGACGGGCATGTCCATCAGCTCGAAGTAGCCCGTGGAGATGGACTTGTTCATCGCGACGGGTGGGAGCGCGTCGTCCGGCGTGGGGCGGGACTCGATGTCGAACGAGCCGCCGTTCGCATTGCCCTCGATGAAGGGCAGACCGGAGGTCATCGCCACCTGGTCGATGCCGGGCAGGCCCTCGAGCCGCTCCATCAGGACGCGGTGCGCGGCGAGCGCGCGCTCGGGATCCTCGGACGCGCTGCGGCTGACGCCCGCGATGGTGACGTTGTCGGGATCGAAACCGGGATCGACCGCTTGCAGACGCGTGAAGCTCCGGAACAGCAGACCGGATCCGACCACCAGGACCAGCGCGGCCGCGAGCTGGAGGCTGACGAGGACGTCGCGGCTCCACGTCGATTCACGACCGCCCGTGGTGGTCCGACCGTCGCGGCGCAGCCCGTCCGCCACCGCCGTGGCGCGCAGGCGGAGGATGGGGAGCAGCGCGAGGACCGTCCCCACCATGAGCGCCAGCCCCACCGCGACCGCGAGGGTGGTCCCGCCCATGGCGACCTCGTCCAGACGCGGCAGGTCGGCCACGCCGCGGGACGTGACCCACGCGAGGGCGCCCCAGGCCAGGAGCGCGCCCAGTGCGGTGCCTACGGCGGTGAGCGACAGCGTCTCGGCCAGCACGCTCCAGGCGATGCGCCAGCCACTGGCGCCCAGCGCGGCCCGGACGGCCGTGGGCTTCCGGGCGCTCTCGGCGCGCACCATGAAGAGGTTGGCCACGTTCGCGCAGGCGACCAGCAGCAGGAACGCCACCGACCCCAGCACCACCCACAACGCCGTGTCGGTCCCGGAGACCAGCGCTTCGCGCAGGGTGCGTACGGACGCAGACCACCCGGCGCTCTCCAGGAAGGAGGCATCCAGCTCCTCCTCCGGGAAGAAGTCGGGGAGGCGCGCCTGCAGATCGGACACCAGCGTGCGCGCGTCCGCGAGGCTGACGCCGTCCCGCAAGCGGGCGATGCCGTCCGTGCCGAACGCGCCGAAGGGTCCGTTGGGATCCACGTACAGCGGCGCCATCAGCGCCAGGCCGTCCGTGTCGTAGTCGAAGCCCGCCGGCATCACCCCGACGACCTCGGTGCTCTGACCATCGATGTCCACGGTGCGGCCGACGATGCCGGGATCGCGACCGAACCAGCGCGTCCAGGCGCCGTGCGTGAGCAACGCGACCGGGGCGGCGCCTTCGGCGGCGTCGGCCGCCGTGAAGGCGCGGCCGAGCGCGGGAGGTACGCGCAGCACGTCCCAGACCTCGGGCGTGGCGTAGAGCACCGGCACGCGCTCCGGCGTGTCGCCCAGCAGCACGTTGCGGCGTGAGACATCGAGCCCTGCGAACGCCGCGAAGACGGGATCCCCGTTCGCATGATAGAAGCGAAGTGTGCCGTCGGAGTTGTTCAGGTTGGGCAGATCCAACCCGGGGGAGTGGTGCCGCACCTCGACGATGCGCTCGGAGTCCGGGTAGGCGAGCGGGTTCAGCAGGATGCCCTGCACGAGCGCGAAGATGGCCAGCGTGGAGCCCAGCCCCAGCGCGAGCGTGACGATCGCGGTGAGCGTGAAGGCCGGTGCTTTGGCCAGGGCGCGCCAGGCGACGCGCAGATCCCGCAGGTGGGTGCCCATGGTGTCACTCGCTCGAGAAGAGAAGGAGGTGCGGCCCGCCCGCGCGCGCTCGGCGCGGCGTTCGGCGGGGATGCGCAAAGCCAGGTCCCCGAGGCCACGGAGGCCGCGGGTCAGGACAACGGGAAGCCCACCGGCGCGGCGGGATTCCTCCAGCAGGTCGGCGTAGTCCGCGACCAGATCGTCCCCGAAACGGGCGCGGAAGCCGGGCGGCAGCAGCGCGGCCAGCAGGGCATACAGACGCACCAGCACGGCGTGCGTCCGGGAGCGGCGCCGTGGGCTCACGCGTAGCCCGGCCCGCGCGCCGCGCGCACGGCGTCCACCAGGGACGCCAGCCGGTCCGCTTCGGCGTCCAGGACGCGGGAGCCCGCGCGGGTCAGCCGGTAGTCCTGGCGCCGCTGGTCCTCGTCGCCGTCCGACCCGTCGGCGGGCTCGATCAGGCGGGCGTCCGCCAGCTCGCGGATGGAGCCGTAGAGCGTGGCCGGGTAGAGCGGCACCCGCCCCTCCGTCCGTTCCTCCACGTGGCGCCGCAGCGCCTTCCCGTGGGCCGGGCCGATCTCACGGAGGGCCAGGAGCAGGTGGAACCAGGCGGGCTTGAGAGGCAGCAGGTCCATCGGGTCGGGTGGGGTCACGGCTGGGGCCTTACCGGTATGGAATTGATATCGATATGGAACCATACTGGTTTGGGGGCGGGAAGTTTCAGGGGGCGTCCCGGGCGCAGGACGGGAGTGGGGCGGGAACGGGGTCCAACCGGGCCGCTCCGGTTTAGAAGGGCGGGGCTGTGGCGGGTCCGGCTTTGCCGGAAGCGCCAAGAGTTATAGTTTGTGCGTAGAAAATTGGCCTCAGAGCAAATCAACGTGACAGAAACTAT
Source organism: Gemmatimonadota bacterium (assembly GCA_041390125.1). NCBI lineage: Bacteria > Pseudomonadati > Gemmatimonadota > Gemmatimonadota bacterium. The sequence continues at coordinate 229,971 of JAWKQN010000010.1, forward strand.
ACCTGGATTGAGCGCAGAAGAGGCCGCGTTCCTGACGACCCTGGCAGGGGACGGTCGGACCCTGTTCACCGTCGAGGACGCCCATGCGCACTGGGGCGACGAAACGCGTGCGCGCGCGCACCTTCACAAACTCGCATCCAAGGGATGGATCGAGCGCCTGGAGCGCGGGAAGTACATCATCATCCCCCTGGAAGCCGGGCCGGCGCGGGAGTGGTCGGAAAACCCCTTCCTGATTGCCGGCGAGTTGGTCGAGCCGGCCGTCGTGGCCTATTGGACGGCGCTGCATCACTGGCAGTTCACGGAGCAGATGCCGCGGATCACCTACGTCCAGACGACCGCTCGCAAGCGTGTCCGTCGCAAGACGGTGCTCGGGATCACCTACCAGTTCGTCACGGTCACGGAGCGGAAGCTCTTCGGCCAGAAACGGGAGTTCGTCGGTCATCGGAGCTACCGGATCACGGACCCTGAGAAGACGCTCCTCGACTGCCTCGACCGGCCGGACCTGGCTGGAGGGATCCATGAGGTCATGAAGGCGCTCCGCCAGACCGATCGAATCCGTTGGGACGTGCTCGATGACTACCTCGCCCAGATGGGCGCGGGGGCGGTGGCCAAGCGGCTCGGGTTCCTGGTGGAGCGGAGCGACCTTGCCGTACCAGATCGCGAAGCCCACCTGACCCGTTGGCAAGCGCAACTCACGTCGGGATTGGCGAAGCTCGATCCTTCGAGTCCGAGGGATTCGCATCGCATCGACACGCGGTGGCGCATCCGGGTCGATCTCGACGAAGACCTGCTGCGCGGGGGCGCGGTGTGATTCCGGACGCAGAGATCCGTCGCGCCGCACGCCGAGCTCGTGTAGAACCGCGTGTCGTTGAGTTGGACTATGTGCTGGGATGGGTGCTCGGGAGCCTTGGGTCGTCGGCGCGCCTACGCGAGCACCTGATCTTCAACGGAGGTACGTGTCTGCGGAAGTGCTACATCGCTGACTACCGTTTCTCGGAGGATCTCGACTTCACCGCGGTGCGTGGATGTCGTGGGAGACGTTCAGCGACGGTATCACGGAGGCCATGGAGCATGGACATCGGTCAGGCTCCGGCTGAGGACGTGCGTCACCGGTAACGTTGACCCTGTCGAGAGGCAGAGGCCTCCTCGAAGCCCCTCGGTGGGAGCTGCCGCAGCACTGGCGCTCGGCGCCCGGAGCGGCCCCACCACACGAAGAACGGGGGACGCCGTCCCCGGCGCCCCCCGCTCCTCCCTTCCCTTCCCGGGAAGCCGACCCTCAGCTCACCCGGGGCGGCCGCTGCCAGTTGGTGATGATCGGCGGCACGTCCTCGAGCAGGCGGTTCAGGTCGGCGATGACCCCGTCCACGATCTCGGCCAGCTCGTTCGCGCGCCGCGCCGTGGCCGACTCCACCTCGTTCAGGACGTCCATCTGCCCCTGGGTGGGCCGGGCCTGCACGCCCTGCATGGCGCCCACGATGGTGCGCAGCTGCTCCATCAACCGCGGCCAGTGGCGGTAGTTCATGCCGTCCGGCGGGCGCCGCAGCTCGTCATCCAACGTCTGCAGCCTCTCCTGCGCGGTCCCGGCCGTCTCGCGGATCGCGGCCTCGTTGGAGAGCCCCTTCCCCTCGATGGTGCCGAGCAGATCCTCGAGCTGGCCGCCGAGATCCGTCACCGTGCCCACCATCTCGTTCAGACGGTTCTGCAGGTCACGGGCTCGCATGGCGGCCGCGAAGCGGGCCTCGTAGTCCGCCTGCGAGGCCTGCACGTTCGGGTCACCACGGAGCTGGAACGTGGTGGACAGCTCCTGTCCGTCGGCCAGGATCGTGGCCGTGTAGGTGCCGGGGCTCGCGGGCGGGCCGGACGGGCCCCGTCCGAAGAAGCCTCCGCCACCACCCTGTCCGGGCAGGGGCCGGGCCCCCTCCCACTGCAGGTCCCAGATGGCGCGGTTCACACCCGGCCGCAGGTCCCGGTGCTGCCACTCCTTCACCAGCGTGCCGCTCGCGTCCGTGATGCGCACCGTCACGGCGCCGCCGGCCCGCGCGCGTCCCGCGCGCCCGCTTCCCGCGCTCGGGCCACTGCCGCCGTCCGAGGCCTCCTCGGCCATCGGCGCCTGGATGCGGTTCAGCGCATCGCGCGACAGCCAGAAGTGGACCCAGGCTCCCGCTTCCGGATTCTCCCCGTGGAAGACGGACTGCCCGAAGTTGCTGTTGCGGCCCCACTGCTCCCAGTCGGTGGCGGTGCGCATCTGGAAGAGGTGCACGTCCGTCTGCATCGCGTCCGCCAGCTCCACCAGCGGCTGGATGTCGTCCATGATGAACGCGCCGCGTCCGTGCGTGCCGATCACCAGGTCGTTGTAGCGAGGCTCGATCTTGATGCCGCGCACGGAGACACGCGGCAGGCCGTTGCGGATGTCCACCCACGTGCGGCCGCGATCGAACGAGGCGTAGAGGCCGCGCTCCATCCCCACGAACAGCAGGTTGGGGTTCTTCGGGTGCTGCCGGACCACCTTCACGTAGTCGTCCTGCGGCAGGCCGTCCGACAGGTCACGCCAGTTCTGGCCGTAGTCGGTGGTCTCGTACAGGTGCGGCGTGAAGTCGTCCAAGCGGTGGTTGTCCACCGCCACGAACGCCGTGCCCGCCTCTGTGGGGGACGCCTCGATGTTGCCGATCCACGTCTCCCGGGGAAGTCCGCGCACGCGGTCGCGCACGTTGGTCCAGTTGGCGCCGTCGTCCCGTGAGATCTGGATGTTGCCGTCGTCCGTGCCCACCCAGATCACGCCCTGCTCCACGGGTGATTCGGCCACGGTCAGGATGGTGGTGTGGAATTCGGCGGCCGTGTTGTCGTTGTAGATCTCCCCGCCGGAGTCGCGCTGCTTCTCCGGGTCGTTGGTGGTGAGATCGGGGCTGATGATGTCCCACGTGAAGCCGAAGTCGTTGCTGCGGAAGAGCACGTTGCCGCCCCAGTACACGACGCGGGGATCGTGGGGCGAGACGTGGATGGGCGCGTCCCAGTTGAAGCGGTAGCGGGCCTGCGCCATCGACTGGCCTTGCGAGCCCACGAGCCACGGGAACGGCTCGATGGAGCGCGTCTGTCCGGACTTGGTGTCCGTGATGCGGAAGTAGCCGCCCTGGGCGTTGGAGTAGACCAGGTTGGGCATGGTGGGCACCGGCACGGTGTAGAAGCCGTCCCCGCCGCTCACGGTGTACCAGTCACGCTCCAGGATGCCGTCCGGATCGTTGGTGCGCGACGGTCCGCACCAGTTGCCGTTGTCCTGCAGACCGCCGCAGACGTAGTAGGGGTCGCGGTCGTCCACGAAGATGTGATAGAACTGCGACAGCGCGACGTTGCGCTGGATGTCGAAGTTGTCTCCGCCGTCGCGGCTGATCTGCCAGCCCCCGTCGCTGCCGGACAGGATGTGGTCCCCGTCCGCGGGATCGATCCAGAAGGACTGGTGGTCGCCGTGCACGTCGCGCGCGATGCGCTCGAAGGTGCGCCCGCCGTCCGTGGAGCGGGACAGCCCACCCGACAGCGTGAACAGGATGTTCTCGTTGCTCGGGTCCACGAAGACGTCCGAGTAGTAGAACGGGCGGAAGTTCAGGTTGCGGTCCGCGTTGACCATCCGCCAATGCTCCCCGTAGTCCTCGGAGCGGAAGAGCGTGCCCGCGGTCGGATACTCGGTGATCAGGTAGACGATGTTGGGGCTGGACTGCGCCACGCTCAGCCCGATGCGGGCCATGGGCTCCTGCGGCGTGGTCGTGATCTTCTTCCAGGTGTCGCCGCCGTCGCGCGAGACCCAGAGCGCGGTCTGCTTGCCGCCGTCGTCGAAGCGCCAGGGCCGGCGCCGGAACGTCCACATGCCGGCGTAGACGTTGCGCGGGTTGGAGAGGTCCAGGTCGATGTCGGAGCAGCCGGTGTCCTGGTCCACGTAGAGCACCTTGGTCCAGGACTTCCCGGCGTCGGTGGTCTTGAAGACGCCGCGCTCCTCGTTGGGCCCCCACTCGCGGCCCAGCGCGCACACCAGCGCCACGTCCGGATCGCGCGGGTCCACCACGATGCGCTTGATGCGCTCGGTGCGCTCCAGGCCCAGGTGGCTCCAGGTGGTCCCGCCGTCCGTGGAGCGCCACACGCCCTTGCCGTAGGAGACGGAGTTGCGCGGATCGCCCTCGCCCGAGCCCAGCCACACCACGTGGTGGTCCGAGGGGGCCACGGCGAGCGCACCCACCGAGTAGACCTCCTCGTCCTGCCACTGGCCGGTGAAGGTGTTCCCGCCATTGGTGGTCTTCCAGACACCCCCGTCGGCGCCCCCGACCCAGAAGGTCTTGGGGTCTCCCGGAACGCCCGCGATCGCCGTGACCCGCCCGCCCATGTTCACGGGCCCGATCTCCCGCCAGGAGAGGCCGGCCAGGGCATCTTCGGGGGTGAGCGGGCCCTGCTGGGCGGCGAGCGCGGCGGGGGACAGGAGGAGGCTGAAGAGGGTCAGGACCCGGCCCAGCGGACGGGTGGGACTACGGCGGCGGTACCTCATGGTCGAGCTCCGATCGGCGAACTGGGGACGAATGGCTCCAGTGTAGGGGGTGGAGGGGCTGGGGGTAAGGCGGGGCGATGGGGGACTCAACGCCGCTACCATCAAGCCCGGTCGTCCGCCGATGACCGAGCCTCGCCGCGAAAGTGGTCCACCACGGCGCTGGAGGCGAGCAAGACCCTACCAGGCATCCGGGTCGACGCGTTCGCAGGCTTCCTCGATCGCTGCGGCGACGTCGTCGGCTACGCCACTCTCCCACGCGCCTCCGTACTTCAACAGAGCGGCACCGGGCGTGCCCTTGGGCGGGGCGACGGAGAGTGAACGGGCATACTCCAGAACCCGGCGTCGCTCCGACTCGTCGAGCCCGCGAAGCTCGTCGACGATCTCGTCGGTGGTCGATCGCTCGATCATGTCCACACCTCATTCGAGAAATGCGGTTCCAGAGGCCGGTTCGCGCCAAGAATCTAACCCTAGCCGCGTCCCGCTTGCTGCGCACGATGGGCCCGCCGGATACGAATCTGGGCCCACCAGCGAAGCGCGCCTTTCTGGGGCCCTGCGGCAGTGGTCTACCGGCCCAAGAGACCGCTCGAGGGGAACGATCCTCCCCAGCCGGGGCTCCCTGTTGATGGAGTCCAAGCGAACGTCTCCCCATTGCGTCCCCGCAGGCGACGGGGGGCGCCGCCTCAGCTCGGGTCGGGAGCGAATACCGTGGCACGTCAGCGCTGTCTCCACATCCTCGACGATGTAGCCGCTCGCCGCGACGCCCTGCTCGCCCGACTCGCGGCACAGCCTGCCGCGTCCCTGACGCACAAGGATCCGCCGGATGGTTGGTCGCCTCTCGAGATCGTCGAGCACCTCGTGCTGGCCGAGCGCTCGGTGTTTCGCGACCTGGACGCACTCGCCGACCTGGAGGAGGCTCCGCAGCGGCTCCGGGGTCGGCTCCTGCGACTGCTGGTGGTGGTCATCCTGCGCGGGCCGTTCCGGGTGCGGGTGCCCACGCGCTCCATGGTTCCCAGCGGGAGCTGGTCGCTGGAGGAATGCGGCCTCGAATGGCGGAGGAATCATGCGCGGCTGCGCGCGTACGCGGAGTCCCTCCCGGAGGCCGGGTTCCAGCGAGCGATCTTCGCCCACCCGGTGAGTGGTCCTCTTACCGTGTCCCAGGCGATCCACCTGATGAGCGTCCACCTGGGCACCCACGAGCGGCAGCTCGACCGTCTGCTCTAGCGTGCCCGCGCGCTCGAAGGGGTGTCGAGCCACGATCGCGTGCGGCGCCGCCTACCGCACTGGCGGCGCATGGGTTCTCGTGGGTGGGAGGGCGGCGGGCGGGAACGCCGCCGCCCCCCCGTCTCAGTTCACCCGCTGCGTGTAGTCGACGGCGTCGTTGGTGGCGTCAGGATCGGGCTGCTGGCCCTGCACCGTCCAGGTGCTGGTGTGCAGGCCGACCGTGAGGCCCTCGAACGTGACCGTGACGTCCACCTGGCCGCCGCTCGGCACCGGGCCCACGGCGCAGGTCACCACGCCGCCCGTTGCCGTGCAGGTGGCCCCGGTCGCGGAGACGAACCCCAGACCGGTGAGCGGCGTCGAGACCACGGTGGAGCCCGAGGACTCGGTGGGTCCGGCGTTGGTGACCCGGAACACCGTGTTCATGACGTCCCCCACGAACTGGTTGTCTTCCTGGGAGACCTGGAGCAGGGACAGGTCGGCCTCGCCGTCATTGTCCTGGATGGTCGCGTCGATCGGGGCGGCGTTGGGGTCGTTGTAGCGCGGGTCCGGGCTGGTCATCCGGTGCTGGACCTGATCGGTGTGCAGACCTTGCACGGCCGCATCGTCGATCGCGCGCACGGTCAGGCTGCGCGGCAGCGCCCAGTCGGTGGGGGTGACGGTGAACGGCGGGGACACGAGCAGCTCGCCCTGTTGGGCGGTGGGCGTCACGGTGACGTCCGACGTCGGCGCGGCGTCCCCCAGGCACGCCGAGTACGTCCGGGGAGACCCACCCTCGGCCAGCACCACGGAGGAACGCGTGGCATACAGGCGGTCCGGCCCGGGCTGGTAGCCGGCCAGGGCCAGGACCCCGTCGGGGTTGTGGAGCCGCCAGGCGCGGGTCGCGTCCAGCGCGAAGCCCTGGAGGGTGCCGAAGGCGCCCCTAGCCAAGGGCGTCTTGGTGGTATGCGTGTTGTCGGTCAGGATGGGGATCACCTGCCCGCAGACGCCGCCCTGGAACGGCGCGACGGTGACGGCGCGTAGCGTCCCGTCGTAGTGGACGTTCTCGCTGACCACGATCCGGTCGTACCGATCCGGCGTGGTCCCTCCCACCTCGGCGGTGACTTCGCTCTGCGCGTCCAGGACGAGACTGCTCATGGTCAGCGTCCCATAGCGGGGAGAGATGCCCAGCACGGTCGGGCCCGGCGTGCCGGGCGAGAGGGTACCGCCCGTGGAGAGCACCCGGTCGAGCGTCCCCCGACCCCGTAGCGTGGCGTGATCGAGCACGAGCTGGCCCGTCATGCGTCCAGAGCCCGAGATCGTCATGGTGCCCTCGTGGATCTCGAACTCGGACCCGGGCTCGGCGGTGATGAGGCCCGTGTGGATCAGCGTGCTGGGCGTGCCCGCAGGCCCGCTGGCGTCGACGCGGACCTGGCCCTGGTCCGCCACCGAGATCGTGCCCGTATTGGTCACGTGGGTCTCCTCGCCAAAGACGGCCGTCAGCACGAGATCGCCGCCCCCGACCGACGTGATGGTGCCGTCGTTGGTGAACCGTCCGGGTGCCGCGGGAGGCCCACTGGCACTCCACATGATCATGAAGTCCCCCCAACGTCCGCTCGCCGGGACGGTCACGAGCTCGATGGTGCCGGAGTTGCGCACCTCGGCGTTGGGCATCTGGAACCAGAGGAAGTTGCCATGAGTGAGGTCGGCGTCCACGCGGAGGCGAACGCCGGGGCCGATGTCGGTGTCGATCCACGTGCCGCCCTCGACCTGCACGTGCCCGTCGAGCGCAGGATCGTTGAACCAGAGATGCTGCACGTCACCCAGCGCGAGGAGCGGCAACGCAGGGTTGGCGGTGTTGACCGGGAGCGTGCCGCCGTCCCAGACGAAGTCGCCGAAGCGGTCGACCCGGATCGGAGCCGAGCCGCCGATCGTTCCCCCGGTCTGCCGGAACGCACCGCCACGGGGAGCAGAATAGGCGCCGTTCGTGTGCGCGGTCACCTTGATCGTGTCCGCGCCCGAAGTGAGCAGGATCCCGCGATTCTCGAAGTCGCGACCCTCGGTGTCCCCCAGCTCGCCCAGGACCACGAAGCGAGCAGGGCCGGCCACGCTCATCCAGCCCAGGTTCAGGATGGAGCGGAAGTGCCACTGCGTGGGAGGCGTGCAGCCGCACCCGTTCTCGATCTCCACCACGCCGCGGTTCTCGAACCAGTCGGCGTCCGGGAGCACGACGCCGGACGCGGGCGGACTGCTTCCCAGGTGGACGGTCTGGGCTCCGTCGATCTGCAGGCGCGAGCCCGCTTCGACCACGATGCCCTCGTCGACCAGGAGGCTGTGCTCCAGGCGCAGCGTGGCCGTGGCACCGGCGCCGCCCACCTGCACCAGCGTGGTCAGCACGTCGTAGTCCGCCGTGACCGTGTAGGTCCCCGGAGCGTCGATGCAGACGTTGTCCGTCAAAGAGGGAGCGCCGGCCGGGGACCAGTTCCCCGCATCGTACCAGTCCCCGTCCACCCCGCTCGCCCAGGACCGGGTACAGGTATAGCCGGGCACCAGCGTCCGGGCGGCGGTCAGCGCAGGGCGGTCCTCCAGGGGAGCCGGCGGGGCGTCGGGACCGACGGGTTGATCCTGACAGGCGGTGGCGCCGAGAACGAGCAGGACCAGGGCGGTGTGGCGCGGCATGGTGGGTGTCCGGGGACGGGTCGGGAGCCACCGGGGCGGTGCCTCGTCTCACGGGTCCCGGCGACGGAAGGGCGGCGGGTTGGACATGGGACGGGCCCACCACCGTTCTGCGAGGCCGGAGCCGCGACCCGTGACGCGCGCTGCGGGCTGCCCCCTACCCGAGCTCCTGCGCCAGCCCGATCAGAATCCCCTCGGGTCCCCGGATGTAGCAGAGCCGGTAGGCGTCCCGGTACTGGACCACCCGGTCCACCACCTCGGCCCCGAGCGGACGCAGCCGGTCGAGGGTCGCGTCGAGGTCCTCCACCGCGAACATGACGCGCAGGTAGCCGAGCACGTTCACGGGCGCGTTGCGATGGTCGGCGGCCACGGGTGGGGAGAGGAAGCGGGACAGCTCCAGGCGGCTGTGCCCATCCGGCGTGCGCATCATGGCGATCTGCACGCGCATGTCCTCGAGGCCGGTCACCCCCTCGGCCCAGTCGCCCTCGACGGAGGCGCGCCCCTCGAGCTCGAGACCGAGGGCGGTGAAGAACTCCACCGCGGCGTCGAGGTCCTCGACCACGATGCCCACGTTGTCCATGCGCCTGACGGTCATCGTCGCTCCAGGGGGGCGGAGTGGCTCGGCGTGAGAAAGATCAGGCGAGGCCTACGCCGCCCAGCGGCGTGGTGACGAAGCGCGCTCCGAATCCCTCGATCATCGGACGGCCTTTGCGGATGGCCTCCTGCACCGAGGGGAGCGACAGGGAGGCCTGGTGACTCTGCTCCGTATCCCACACCTCGGTCACCCAGAGGGCGTTCTCGTCCTCCGGGTCCTGGGCCACGATGTAGCTCCGGCAGCCGGGCATCCCCTGCAGCCCCTCCAGCAGGATCCCGGCGAGCTCGTCCCGCTTCCCCGGAACCGTGATCATCTTTCCGATCAAGCCGTACATGCGGACACCTTCTGGCGGGGGTGATGGTGCTCGATGCATCGATCCTGCACCGGATGTCGGTGCGCGGCCAGAGGTGGGAGTCGGCGACGGGCCTGGAGGTGATGCATCGCGGGATCCGGAGGATGCGGTGTGCGGCCTCTGCGTCCGACATCCTTCGGTGCCGAGGGGACCGATCCGCAGCGTTGCGGAGAGAGGGTGTCCCGAGCCAGGGCAGCGCCGGCCCGGCGTGGTTCCGGCGCGACGCCACGGGAGCCCTGTAACGACGGGATTCGTGGCGCAGGCGCTGCGCCGAAGCCGCGTCGGCATGCCTCCTGCGCGCGATTCGGGCCCGTCCTCCTCGCGTCGGTCCCGTCCGCCGCGACCGGGCACCCTGGATCCTGGAGCTTCACCGATGTCTCTCCGCGCCCGCCTTCTCCCGATTCTCGTCCTGCCGATGCTGGCGTTCGCGGCGTGCGACTCCGACGGGACCTCCACCCTCGATGACGGCCCGACCCGCCTCTCGGTGTACCTGACCGACGCGCCCGGGGACGTGGCCGCGGTCTGGGTGGACGTGGCCGAGATCTACTTCCAGGGCGGGCCCGGCGGGCGTACCTCCGTGCTCGAAGAGCCGACCGGTCTGATCGAGCTGACCGCGCTGGCGGACGAGACCCGTCTGCTGGTGGGCGACCTGCAGCTCGATCCCGGTATCTACCGGCAACTGCGGCTGGTCCTGCGGGCCGCGGTGCTCGAGGCCACGGACGGGCAGGTGTACGCGTTCGGCGGAGCCGAGCACCCGGACGGGCTGCCGGTTACCGGCGACCTGCAGTGCCCGAGCTGCAGCGGGAGCGGCCTCAAGATCAAGCTGGCCGGCGACGCGGTGGAGCTGACCGAGGGCGGCAACGCAGTGGTGCTGGACTTCGACGTGAGCCAGAGCTTCGGCCACGCGGCGGGGCGCTCCGGCAAGTGGATCATGAGCCCGGTCATCCATGCCGTGCGCACGCCGGACAGCGACGACCCCGAGGCGCCCGATGCGGGCGGCAGCATTGTGGGGACGGTGGTGCTCGCCCAGGACGAGGCGGGCAGCCCCGTGCAGATCCCGCAGTGCCCCGAGGGCACGGACCGCTCCCTCGCCGACTTTGTGCCCGCGGCGGTGGCGCTAACGCTGGCGGACGGAGACGGCTCCCCGATCGTGCGGACCGGCGTGGTCGGCGAGGGCAGTGCCTTCCGCATCGCACCGCTCGATCCAGACACGTACACGCTGGGCGTGCAGAACCTGGAGCTGGACGCGTTCACGCTGGAGTGGACGGCGACCGTGGAGCCGGGTGAGGTGAGCGTAGGTGAGGGGGAGCGGGTGGAGGGGGTGGTGTATACGGTGACGGGGGCGGGGTGTGTGGCGCGGTGACGGTAGGATGACTCCCGCCGGGGCGCACACCTGTAGGTGATCGCCTTCTCAAACTGCGTAATATGGTGCCAGGTCGCGCTATTGCTCCAAGGCCGCGCCTATCGTACGTCGCAAAGCCTACCCAACCACGCCTCGCGAGGAACTCGGCGTCGCCCAGACCACGGCACCGCATACTACGATGGCCTCGACGCCTCCCGAGGTTCACGACCTCCCCCGGCGCGATTCGCCATCACTAGAACGCGTTTACTTACCTTCCGCGGGGCGTCTCTCGGCGGACGGACCGGACATTGGATCGCCAGGGAGGCGGAGCGCTGGGGACTAAGAGCAGACCCCCAAGGCGCGAGCGGTTCATAGGACTCACCGAAGGCCGCCCTGCGTGGCTCGATAAGGGTGGATCGATTGGCCTCGCCGTGAGGCTATTGCGGGTGCGACGGGTCCGGGCTGGCGGATCCAGAGCCGGGCGAGCAGAGCTTCCCGCATCGCCGTCGTCCTCTAACTGAGCGTACCGGCGAACGCGAAGAAACTACGCCCTAGCTCGCGCTACCAGTCCTCAAGGCTTACAGCGCCTCAGCGCTGAGCCGCATTGTGCAGAGCGGCCATCAGTCGCCATCGCGCTTCGAAGCGGTACGCCTTGTTCGTCCCGATTGAGCCGAGCGTGGTGGTTGGGCGGCTGCGAGGCACTCCAAGAGCATGTCTCACAATGAACATTGTCAAAGTGACAGTCAGTCGGTCTGGTCTGAGCTCTGCAAATATGGCAACAGCACCTCCCGCAGCTGGATGGCGTCACTGTCGGCGGGTTCGAACTGAAGTACAAACGCGGCGCGCCCAAGCATGTGCTCAACATACCGGGCCCTTGTCTCACCAATCCGCTTCAAGTGAGACCCGAGACCAAACCGTCTCACATAGTGTAGAACCTGTCGCACCTCGCGGCGAACCCGAGGCGGCGTCCGTGCACGAGTGTTAACAACCACGCCAGTGACCTCTTGCCGCCTTGATCGGTGCATCGCCTTCGTCTTGGACTCGTTCAATCTGAGGCCCCCGCTTGCCAAGACGTCGCGCACGAATCGGACTGTCGGGCCGATGTTCACGCCCCCAGATATCGTTATATCATCTGCGTATCGGGTGTAGCGGTATCCAGCGGCGAGGCAATAGGCTCCGATCCGGCGGTCTAGTGACCGGAATAGCAGGTTGGACAGCGCTGGGCTAGTTGGTGCGCCCTGAGGCAAGCACCCATCGAGTGTCGTCAAGTTGGCTAACGCGCCCCCTGCGGAGCGACTGTACCCGAGAGAGCGGAAAAGCCGAAGCACTTGCCTTATGGAGAAGCTTGGGAAGTAGTCCCGAACATCTAGCGAGAGAACTACCCGCTGCCCTTGGTGGAATCGTGCATTCGCCTTGATCCCCAAGCCGGGCACGAACCCTTTTGCGAATCTTGATACTGGGACAAGGTAGAGAATCTGGTCAAGAATCCAGCGTTGGATCTCTTTGAGGCTGGGCAAGGGCTCGGCAATCTCGCGGCGGCCACCAGACCGCTTGGGCACCATGAAACGCCTATACATGCGATCTTGCGCGTAGCAGCACGCGAGGACGTATTCTTGATCGTATCCCACGAGGCCTGCCAAGTGGGTTACGTCGAAGATTACAGGAAGACCCGCACGGTGTAAGCGAAGGCCGTAGGCGAGGCAGGCCGAGACGTACTGTTCGCTCTTCCCACTGAGCGCCGCGCGGGTGCGGAAGCGCACGGCGTAGTCAGACCAGTCCATCATGCCCAAGGGGTGAGGATGCTCAGCACTACGAACTCGCTGTCGTTCCCGGACGCCGGCCACGCCGGCGTCCACGCGAAGCGAAGCGGAGCGCTCGTTGGACCTTCCGGTGCGCGCTCCTGCGCGCAGGCCCGAAGGGCCAGGAATGTCCAACGAGGGTTTTGAAACAGGTTCTTCCTAAGTGAGCGACTCGCTCACCCGGCAGCATTGCTGCCAGCAGGCTAGTGCTGAGCATCCCCCTAGGACCTTGGTAGAGTACCGCCCGGCGGGAGGGTCGGCAAGAACGGGAAGTCGAGTGCTAGCGGATCACAGCGATGGTGATACAGGGGCTCCCACTCCGTCCACCCCTTTTCGGCATTCGACCTCGTAAGTACCTCATGACCTTCATCAGTTAGTTCGAAGCTGCCGTCGGAAGCTCTCGATATCAGGTCTTGCTGGATTCCTAGTTCCAGCAGGTTCACAATCTGATTGGGACGCAACCCTTGTCTAAACAGCGGGGTCATTTCGCCCCGGCGGGCGATCTGACGTAGCAAAGTCGCTAGGTGGTGCGCGGCCGTCATCGGTCGAAGGGTGGGATCCAGCCCACCTCCCCTGTTGGCGTCTTCCAGTAGACCGGAAAAGTGTTATTGGGGCAACGCACTAAGGAGACAAGAGCTTCAGACCTACGGAACCCCCGTTTGTAGGTCCCAGGAACGTTCATCAGCGTCTCGATTCCGTCCATGGTGGAAAGCGCCTCTGTGATGTTGGGCAGAGTCGATGAGTCTGAGATGCCTCTTCGACGCACAATCACGGAGCAGGCCTTTACACCGGCGTTCCGGAGACTGCTCAGTCCGGCTTCCTGAGCAACCAGCGCTCCGACCAACACCTGATCCGTATCGTTTGCGAACTGCGCCGAGAAGTTGGTGCAAGCCGCGAGGGCGGTGTCGCCTGAACCGATGAAGTCATCAACAATAAAGATGAGTGCGTTGCACCGACTCGGTAAACGCTCCCGCACAAGATGGGCTCGATCCCAAGAGTGGTGCGGTATCTGGCGGCGCTTCAGCTCTGCTCGAACCAGATAGGTAATCATGGCGCCGCTCTTGGGCTCGCCCGAACTCCAGTCTTTCATCATGGGGAGTACGATAAGCGGTCCGTCGCGGCCTCGCTCGTAATGCTGATTCAAGAGAATTGCTACTAGCTCGCTGGTTCGCGATCCGTACTCTGGGAATGTCTGTACCAAGAAATCTGAAGTGAGGTGCATAAGCAGTTCCTGAGCGGGCGGTTCCAGGTGGCTCATCAAGTTCACCATGCGATCGAACCGGTTGGCTACCGCCTCGTCCCCACCAATATCCCAGCCATTTGCGGCAAAGATTTCTCGCAAACGATCAATCTTCTCGGCCGTAACGCCCATCCAAATCGCCCATTGGTCGAGCCGCGCCTAACCGCCAGAAACGGCAGTGCCTCGCGCTGCGCTAGTTGTCAGGAAGCCAGAGACGAGGGCTCCAGATACGCGTGTTCAAAAGGGGCTACAGTTCATTTGCCGTCGGGGGCGTTTTAAGGCCTCCGAACCGGCGCCGCTCTCCCGCTACAATGCCACGGTACTCCCGGTCTCAGCAGGCCGCCAGAGCGGCGCGTTTGCTCGCTCAGAGTGGATCGGTACGGGGCGCCACACCCGCGCACATGGGATGTTCGGATTCTTGAACAGCCGACCGCGAGGGTCAAGCCGACACCCATCCACCGGGCCTACCAGGCGATCAGCTCCGCCTCCACGACGGGGATTGCGGGGTGCGAGACAATCGGACGAGACGCTGGCCGACCTTGACGACCATCTGCGGGTCTACGGCCCTTCCGGATCTCACGCGGGCGCGCGGTGGAGGCTCGGTCTCCGTGACCGGTCTCGTGCGCAGGCCGCCGACAATGCGCGCTTACTACTACCTGACCCGCGTCGTGCGCACGCCGCGAAGGAGGTTCCGCCCAAGAGCCGCCTAATCGACCGCCGCGGTGGCCACCACTTTTAGGCGATTACCGTGCTGGCTCAATCGGCGTTCTCCACTACCACTGGACGACG